>JAITJP010000110.1 GCA_031278835.1 Deltaproteobacteria bacterium | reverse complement strand
AATTTTTATTAAGTTTACTTTAAAGTCACGACGAGTCGCTTAATTTTTTACTCTTTTAAGTTAGCTTAGAAAAAATATAAACGGCCATCGATTATTGATGGAAGGTTCCTTTGAACCAAAGGAGAAGGCCCAATGGCCATGGCTTTGAATAAAAAAGTCCCCATGCCCAGTCTAGACCCGGAAGTGCGGGTGAAAAATTTTTCGGAAGTGAGCCTGGGCTATGATGAAAGTCAGGCCAGGGCCGAAGCCGAGCGCTGTTTGGCTTGCAAGAAAAAACCCTGCGTGGCCAACTGCCCGGTGGGAATCGAGATACCTGCTTTTATAGCCCATCTTAAAAAAGGCGACTACGAGGCCGCCTATCAGGAGATAGTCAAACACGGAAGTTTACCGGCCGTGTGCGGCCGGGTCTGCCCCCAGGAATCCCAATGCGAGGCGGTCTGTTTGAGGGGCCGTAAAGGTGAGGCCGTGGCCATAGGCCGATTGGAACGATTCGTGGCCGACTGGAAGCTGGCCAAAATCGATCTGCCACAGGGCGACTGGGAGCCTAGCCAGGGCCCAGGGGCTCCTGGCCAATTGGCTAGCCTGGCTCAGGAAAAAATCAAAGTGGCCGTGGTCGGCTCAGGTCCGGCCGGGCTTTCCTGCGCCGCAACTTTGGCCGATCGCGGTTTCGCCGTGACCATTTTTGAGGCCTTGCATATACCCGGGGGCGTTTTGGTTTACGGTATTCCCGAGTTTAGGTTGCCCAAAAAGATCGTTCAAAAAGAAATCATGGGCCTTCGCCAAAAGGGCGTGGAGATCAGGACCAACGTCGTGGTCGGAAAAACCCTGACCGTGGATGAGCTTTTTGAAAGGGATGGTTTTAAGGCGGTTTTTATTGGCAGCGGGGCCGGGCTTCCCATGTTTATGAACATACCCGGGGAAAACTTAAACGGGGTTTTTTCGGCCAATGAGTTTTTGACCAGGATAAATTTAATGAAGGCCTATCTGGAGGGGGCTTGGACGCCTATTTTTAGGGGTCAAAAATTCGTCGTGGTCGGGGGCGGCAACGTGGCCATGGACGCGGCCCGCTGCGCCAGAAGGCTGGGAGCCGAGGTAAGCATAGTTTACCGGCGATCGGCCCAGGAACTCCCGGCCCGGGCCGAGGAAGTGGAACACGCCCACGAGGAAGGGGTGATTTTTAAGTTTCTCTCCAGCCCCATTGAGATTAACGGCTTTCAAAACCCCGACCAGCCCCGGGATCCCAAAAACGGCTGGGTCATCTCGGTGACCTGCGCCCAGATGGAACTGGGTCAGCCGGACGCCTCGGGCCGGCCTCGACCGGTCATTAAGCCAGGCGGAGAATTTATTTTACCGACTGACTCGGTCATCATGGCCCTGGGCACCTCCCCAAATCCCCTGATAGCCGCCTCCACCCAAGGCCTGGACACCCAAAAGTGGGGCGGTTTAATGGCCGACCAGAACGGCCTAACTTCCAGAAATAAGGTCTGGGCCGGAGGAGACGCCGTAACCGGAGCGGCCACGGTCATCATGGCCATGGGCGCTGGCAAAAAAGCCGCCCTGGACATAGCCAAAACTCTGGCCCCAAATTAAGCCCAAAACTAAACTGAAAACTTGGGCTGAAAACTTGGGCCCCAAACTTGGGCCTAAAAATAAGCCCAAAACCACTTGGCGAAAAAAACAAACGAAAATTTTTAATGGGATTAATGGCGGGCATAAGAAAAAACAAAAAGTCTGGCTGGAATGGAGATTTTTATTTTGGTAAGCGGCGATTGATTTGGCGCCGCTTACCTAAGAAGGTAACGCGAGCCACCGGTTTGCCCAAAACTATGGTGGCTCGCGTTTGAAAAGGACCAGCGCTCACGGCAGGCTGGCTTGGCGGAAACCGGGTCTTGTGGACCCGGTTTTTTACATAAAAAAACGGTCTTTGTCGTCAACGGTGAAGCCGAGGGCGTGCATAACCTTCTTGATGTTTTTCAAGAGAACCGGCTTGCCGGTCTCAAGACGGGTGATGGTTAGGGAGGAAACCCCGGCCATACGAGCTAGAGAGTTTTTGTCCAAGAGTTGAGACTTCCTAGCCGTTTCGAAGGCTTGGGGGTTTACCTTAGCGGTTTCTTGCATCATTTTCTCCTTGTGAATAAGAAACATTATTATAAAACATATCCTAAAGCTCGATCCTATACCGAGTTCAGGAAGTGAAGAAACTATTTTATAAACCATACCGATTTTCAAAGCGTAAAGGATATTTTCGTTGGAAATTTAAGCGAGGTGTCTTTAGATTTAGGTCCTGGAATTAAAAAGCAGCTTGGGTAAAAGTAGATATTTAGTTGATAAAGTCATATAAATTATTGTTTTCGATTTTATAATTTTCCTTTGGCTCCATTATAACGATTCGCATGGCCTTTGGTATTGATGATTAGCCATACTCAAAATTTGCCTAGTTAATAATAGATAACTTTTTATTAAATTTTGCTTTGTTATGATAATGCTGTATGTAGAAATTAGGCCATTAATAAGGCTTCGCCTGAACACTAGGCATGCTTAATCACCACGTGAGATGTAGTGTAACCAATAAATTTGCCCATGTCAACAAAAATTTTTTTAATTTTTCGATCTTGGTCTCTCTTAGCCGAGCTGTGAATAATGGTGTTTTTTAAGTCAAGGCTTTAGCGACATTTTATCAAGCTCAGACCCATTGGAAAAGCAGAAATAACTTGAATGTCATATCGACAAGCTTAAAATTTAGCGATGGATTTTCAATTTCTGAGTGTTTCCCTGAAATTTATTTTACTATATAGCCCTCCTAACCATTGATCTGAATTTGGATCACCCGTTTGCTCTCTTATTGAACCTAAGCCTACTGGCTATTAGTTCCCTTTATATCGCTCCAGCCTCTCTGGCCAATTATTAACCCTGACTAAAGGTCACAGCCTATTTTGCTCTCCCAACATCGAGCTTTGGGCAGTTATTAACCTTGACTAAAGGTCTCAGCCCATTTTGATCTACCAACATTGAGTTTTATAAACTTATTAACTCTGACTAGTGGCCAGATACTTGTTTAATCCAATGAGCTTTCCTTTCCGGCCAGCCTCACGGCCCTGAAAACCCCGAAAGCCCCGGCCCACTTTATCCACCACTCTAGACCATTATTATTGGTAGCTTTTGGCCCGAGGCGATTTTGATCACCAAAAATTTTTGTTTGGCTTATCATTATTAATACTATTGGTTCAAGGTCACCTGGATCAAAATCTTTTGGCCGAGGATTGACAAAAAATATTTGATTCTGGGCCTGGGACGTTTTTGATCATAAAAAATCTCGTGTTTGGACCATTATTATTGGCAGCAATATTTAACGATCACCTGGATCAAAATCTTTTGGCCCAGGATTGACTAAAAATTTTTGATTCTGGGCCTGGGCCAATTATGAGCTAAAAAAATTTCGTGTTTGGCCGAATATTAGCGGCCATCTGAGAAAAGATCTGATTTGATCAATTTAACTTTGGCTTAGCCTGGTAATTGTGTTTGTCTCTTGGTTTGAGGCTTGCTTAAAAGGTCGTTTTTTGATCTTTAGCCATCATTATTATAGGCATGAAAATAATGACCGGCTTTTTTAAAGGGGCTTAATCTTGGCTCAGTATCATTATTATAGGAGGTTGGCTAGAGGAGAGCTGGGCGGGTATTGGGCGGGCCTTGGGCCGCCCGGGGCTGGGCAGGGGGGAGGCCGGGAGAGAGCGGAAAAAACTCAACAGTGGCGGATTTGAACCAGCTCATGGTATAATGTCGGTCGTTATGGGTGTTTTTGTCCTAGGCTGGTCAGGGCGGCTCTAAGGGTAGAAAAAAAAGATTAGGTTGGGCCATTCTTTGGCGGCTATGGCTTTAGGAAAAGCAGTGGGTTTTTATTTTTAGATTTGTTGGGAGGATGGTATGGCCAGCGAGTTAATGGATGAGTTTATTTTTGACGCCAGGGAGCATTTGGCCACGGCCGGTACCCAGCTGATGGAGCTGGAAAATGAGCCCGATTCTTTAGCCAAGCTTAACGCCCTCATGGGCACCCTGCACACCATCAAGGGCAACAGCGGTTTCGTTAATCTAAAAAACTTGTATGGTATGCTCCACGGGGCCGAGAACCTGCTTCAAACGGTCAGAGACACGCCTGGGCATGTCTGTCCCGAGACCACGGTCAATCAGCTATTTCAAGTTCTGGACGCCGTGGAAGTCATCTTGACTCGCTTGGAAGCCGGCGATGATGAAGAGGTCGATTGGCTGCCGGCCTTAAATCAAGCCATAGCCGAAGAAGAAGCCGCCTTGGAGCGGCCCAGTCTGTCCGAGGAAAGAGGCCCCCAGGAAAGCCCAGCCGTTTCTGGTCAGACTTTTGAGGCACCAGACGAAGCCGAGATTATGGAGCCGGTCTTTCCCTGGCCCGAGGCGGACACCGAGGCCGGCCAGGTGGCCGCCGAGGAGGCCGGCCAAGACCAAGAGGGGCCCGATGGGGCCGTGATTGAAGTCTTGGCCGACGGTCAGCTGGGGGAAAAGGGCCAGACCTATATGAAGTTTTTGGAAAAAGGGAAAAATTATTTTATCTTGGACGTTAATTCCTTGACCACTTTAAGTTTTGATGAAATAAGGCTCATAAGGGAACTGGTTTTTGTGGACGATATTCATTTTATTTTAATTATCGACCCTGAGAAGCAGCCGGATTTTTGGCGCCTTTTGGTCTTGTGGTCACTGGAAAACAAGATGACCACCTACGAGGATCTGGCCAAGGCCAAAGCCGCTTTGAATATTTAAGGCCCATTGGGCCAGGATTTTTTTATTAATGGGAATGTTTTTATGAGCCAAAAAAAAGCGCCGCCCCAGGTGGCCGTTTTGGGAGCCGGCTATTGGGGCCAAAATTTGGTGAGGGATTTTTACGCCTTGGGGGCCCTCAAGGTGGTCTATGACCCCGATGAGCAAGTCCGGGCCAGGATTGGCCGCGAGTATGCCGGGCTGGAGGTGACCGGGGACTTAAGGGAAGTTTATAGGCATGAGGAAGTTAAGGCCGTGGCCATCGCCAGTCCGGCCGCCAGCCACGCGGCCATGGCCCTGGAGGCCCTGGGCTTGGGCCGGGACGTTTTCGTGGAAAAGCCCTTGGCTTTGAGCCTTGAGGACGGGGAGCTCATGGTTGAGACGGCCCAGCGGGCCGGCCGCGTCCTCATGGTTGACCATTTGCTAAACCGCCATCCGGCTTTTG
>JAITJP010000016.1 GCA_031278835.1 Deltaproteobacteria bacterium | reverse complement strand
TGAGGTGAATGAAAATTTTGGCCCCCTCGCCGATGGCCACGCTGGTGGGATAGTCGTATTTGACCTCAATTGCCAGAGTCGAGCCCAGTAAAAAATCCAAAGCCAGTAAAAACAAACACAGGGCCGGATAAAGAAGGGCCCAGATGACCGGACTGTCAAAGCCGGCCAATAGTAAGGCCGAATAGGGGATGGATATGGCAAAAAGCCAAGCCAACCTGGGCGTGGGCCGCTTCATCTCGGGGCCGGGGTTTGAACTAAAATGGCCTCCACGGCTTGGTCGGGGCTGACCCCATCCATGTCAGCCCCGGGAGTCATGATCAGGCGATGTCTTAGAAGCGGTTTAAGTAAAAACTTAATGTCATCGGGGATAACGTAGTCGCGGCCCCACAAGGCCGCCCAGGCCCGGCCAACCGAGGCCAACATGGTGGCCGCCCGGGGTGAGGCCCCGGTTTCGATGATGGGGTTTGACCTGGTGGCCCGGATCAGATCGACGATGTAGCTTAAGATTTCATTGGAGACCAAAACCGAGGAGACCGTTTCTCGGGCTTCCTTAAGGCCCTGGGCGTTTATGACCGGCCTTAAGCCGCTTTGGCTTAGTTCCGGCATGATGGTGCCCCGGCCATGGCGCCTGACCACCTCGATTTCTTCCTCCCTTTGGGGGTAATCGATAATCAGTTTAAAAAGAAATCGATCCAGCTGGGCTTCGGGCAAGGGGTAAGTACCCTGCTGTTCCAAGGGGTTTTGGGTGGCCACGACCATAAACTCCGAGCCCAAGTCCATGGTCTGCCGATCGATAGTGACCTTTCTTTCGTTCATGGCTTGCAATAAAGCCGCCTGGGTCTTGGGCGGGGTCCGGTTTATTTCGTCGGCCAGTAATATTTGCGTGAAGATGGGACCCGGGGTCAGGGTAAATTCATTGGTTTGAAAATTAAAAAGATTGGTGCCCAAAATATCGCCAGGCATCATGTCCGGGGTAAACTGAATGCGCCCAAAATCCAAGGTCATGGCTCCGGCCAGGCTCTGGACCAAAAGGGTCTTACCGGTTCCGGGAACGCCTTCCAACAAAACGTGACCGCCGCTAAGTAAACCAGCCAAGATAAGATCCACGGCCCGGGCTTGGCCGACCAAAACTTTGCCAATCTCGTTTCTGAGATCATTGGCCACCAGGGCCAAGGTGGGAAGATCCACTTTCCAACTCCTTCCGGAATTTATAGAGCTTTAAGGCGCAAGCCATCATGTCGTCATCGGATTTTTGATTGCGGGCTCTTTGTCCCATGGCCATGATTGAGCTTAAACTGGTTTTAAGGCCTTTGGCGGCGGCCACTTTGTCAAGCCAGCGCC
The DNA here is from genome assembly GCA_031278835.1 of Deltaproteobacteria bacterium. Taxonomy (GTDB): domain Bacteria; phylum Desulfobacterota; class Desulfarculia; order Adiutricales; family Adiutricaceae; genus JAIRNQ01. Next base: position 4,752 of record JAITJP010000016.1, on the reverse strand, counting down.
TGGAATCGATATTTGACTGCCTGGGCAGATGAAAGGTCTTTTCGGCCCATGAAAGGGTCATTTTTTGATAAGCTTCCAAGGCGTAAGGCAGTAAATTGGGCCTGGCCATGAGCTTGGCGCTGTTGTCGATTAGTTTTGATTTGCCAAAGCCCATCTCCAAGGTCACCTGACCAATGCCGCCAAAGCGCTTACCCAAAGCCCCGAAAAACAACAGGGCCGTTAAAACCGTCAATATGGAAATGATATTAAATGGGTATTCCAAGAGGGGACCAAAAAAGGGGTTAGGGTTTGAGGATTTTAAAAAGTCGGCCATGTCCATTTTTATAAAGGACAAATCGCCGCTAAGTCCTTCTTGCTGGTAAATATTTTTAATAACTTTGAGTATAAATTCAGCGTTATTTTTTTGGCCCAGACCCAGATTATTGGCCACATCCGGGTCAGAAATCAAGTAAACAATCAATTGGTCGGTTTGGCGCCTGACCAGCAAGTCGCCTTTTGGCGTTGAGACTAGGGACTCGAGGTCACTTTTATCGGCCAATTTTAAAAGCTGAATCTGGTTTTGCCCCGAGGGGGCCGGTAAATGCCACTTTGAGGAAAAATCAGCCTCCTGGGGCCAAGCCAACCTTATGAATTGAGTTTTAATAGCCTCAACTTTTTGTTCTTTTTGTTCTTTTTGCTCGTTTTTCTCATTTTCTTCTCTTTCTTCTGGGCCCTCAAAATGGCCCGACAAAACATAATTAGCGTCATCACTTAGGGTCTGACTTGACTTTAAAGACTGTTCAGCCACCCAGCCCTCTTGACTGGGATGATCTTTAAAAGCCCACTTGGAAGAAAAGACCAAGGCCACGTATTTTTGGCCCGGCCTCAGGGCTTGGGCCTTTTGAGCTTTGGCTTTCAGGCCCAAAAAAGTTCCCAGGATATAAACGTCCTCAGCCAAAGCCACCATTAAACCGTCTCTGGCTTTATCCAAATCCTCAAAGGCCGGCCGGTTTACCTTGGGCCCCCCGGCTTGGGACAAGAGCTCGTATAAGCCGGCAAAACCCACGGCCGAGATGGACAAAGCCGACTCGGCCGCCTGGCCGCCGTAGGGATTTTTCTTGGCCTTCATTTGAGGAACTAGGGCAAACAGCAGAAAAAAAAGGCCCAAAAGCAAGGCCGCCCCAACCACCACAAAAACCACCAGCTGATTTTTCTTTAGGCTAGCCAAAATCCCTAAAACCCTTGGCCCAACTGGCCCCTCATGGGCCACTTGGCCCTAGAAAAAAACAAGCAAAAACTTAAAAAAAGGCCCTACTCAAGCGGCCGCGCCTTGAGACAACAAATTTATGAAATTATCGTACTTTTGCCTCAAAATTTCATATTGCTCCAAACCAGGCTGGTCAGCCCCAAACCAAGTGGGCTCAACCGTGGTGACAATCTCGCCCAGACTCTGGCTGGCCCCAAGGCCCAGCCTTAGATGGTTAACTATTTCTCGGCTGGTGAAGGAATTGGGAAAGATCAAGTTTTTTTGATTTTTTAGATCCTCGATGGTGTCAAGTAAAATGGTATGCATAGCCTCGGTAATTAAGCCTTGACTGGCCAAAAGGTCAGCTTTACGCCTGGTGTCTTGCAAAGCCTCGGTGTCAATGGCCTTTTCTTTTTTTGGGCTTTGTTTTTCAATTTTTTTCTGGGCGGCTTTTTTGGCCAAAATATAAGATCTTAAGACTAAAAACAAGGCCAGGCCCAATAGGGCCGCCCCGATGGCCATGATGATTTCCTTGGGAAAAACCCATTTTTCCTTGTCCGGGGCCGGCTCCAGGCTCGGCCCCATTTCCACTTGAAAATGGTAATCCCTGGCCGCCTGGTCAAAGACTTCCTTGGCTTTTATATTTTCAGCCCAAGTCACTGGCCCTTGGCCCTGACCAGCCAAAGCCAATGATTCTCGGAGCCGATTGGAGCCAGTTGGGTTAAGCTCGGCCGGGCCAGTCTTTTCGGCACTGGCTCCAGGGGCCTCAGGCCGGCTGGCCCGGCCAGGACTGGCCGGATTAAGGCTGGGCGATTCTTGGTTGGCGGTTTGGGCCTGGGCCGGAGGGCTTAAGTCAAAAAAAACTAAAGCGGCCAAGCTTAGGGCGGCCAGGCCTAAAGCGGCCAAAAAAAACCAGAGTAGGCCCGCTCTGGTCAGGCCAAAAATTTGTTGGCCTTTTAATAAAGGGCTTTTTGGCGAGAGCCCAAGGCCGGCTTTTTGGCCAAAGCCCTTAGGGCAGCCCGGCCTTAGGGAATTTTTATTTTTTATTGGCGGGGCGGCTGACATTTAAGATAACCCGAGAGAGAATTGAGTTTTCAAGTGATGGCCCCAATTGAAGAAAAAAAATAAGTTACTTAATTAAGTAAAAATAAAAATTAAAGCAAAGCTAAAAAAAGGCCTAATTTTTTTAACTAATTTGCTTTTTTATTTGGGGGAAAAATTGATGACCCCCTTTAATTTTAGCCCAGGAGGGGAGCCATGTCAAATAGCAAATATAGAAACCTTATAGAGAGACCTATGGCCCTGTTGGATAATTTTTAGAGCCAGGGGCCCGCATATTTTTGGCTCAGGCCAGCTGGCCAGTCGGCTGGGCCTTTTCCTCCTGGGCGGCTTTAAAACTGCCCTGGTATTTGGGAATGATTTCCGAAGGGCGGCCCTGGGCTTTTATTTGACCGTCCTCCAGCCAGTAAATTAAATCGCAATCCTCAACCGTGCTTAAGCGGTGGGCGATGATGATGGTGGTTATCTGGCCTTTGACCCGGCTAATGGTGTTTCTGATGACGTTTTCGTTGGCTTGGTCCAGAGCGCTGGTGGCCTCGTCAAAGATGATGATTTCTGGGCCAGCGAAAAGGGCCCGGGCGATGGCCACTCTTTGGGCCTCGCCTCCGGAAAGGGCCCGGCCCGAGGGACCGGCCAGTTTCATTTGCAGATTTTCCGGATAATTGACCACGAAATCCAGGGCGGCCAGTTTGCAAGCTTGGAGGACCTTTTCTCGGTCGTAATCATCACCCCATTTACTAAAAGCCACGTTGTCGGCCAAGGTGCCGTCGATTAAGAGCGGGTTTTGGGGAACGTAGCCTAGTTTTAGTAAATAAGCGGCCAAGGCGCTGGGGCCCAGGACCTGGCCGTCCACTTCAAAAAGCCCACTAGTGGGGGCAACCAAACCGGAAAGAAGCAGGGCCAGGGTGCTTTTTCCGGCCCCGGAGGGGCCGATTAAGCCGATGTTTTGGCCTTTTTCAATGGTCATATTGACCTTTTCAATGATGATTTGGTCGGAATCCGGGTAGCCAAAGGAGGCCTCCTTTAGGCTGAGGCTTTTACTAAATTTGAAATTAGGGTCCGGGAGGGCCGGGGCCGCCGGGTTTTCTTTGATAAAATTTTCCAAGAGCTCCAAGCTGAGCATGGCCCGGGGTTTGGAGGCCCGAATCATGACGCTATAGGCCAGACTGCGGGTGACGATGGGCAAAATCCGCCAAGCCGTTAGCATCAACATGGAGGCGGCGGCCACGATTTGTTCCATGGGAATGTGCCGCCAAAGCATGTAGATGACCAAGCCGCCTATGGTGGAAAAGCCCACGCTTTCCATGACCAAGGCCGGTATGGTCGGGCTAAAAGCGGCGAAAGAGCGAGGTTTATGGCCTTTTTCCAGGGCCTGACTAATTTTATTTAAGGCCGTGCCTTGTTGGTTGTAAGTGATTATCTCCCTAATGCCCTGGCTCATGGCCGTCAAGGTCATCTGCTCTTCTACGGAAGTTTCGGCGTAAGCCTGGGCGGCCTTGTCCAGACCTTGTTTGATTAATGAGTAAAGAAGTAAACTTGAGCCGGCAAAGCAGGCTATGACCACCAAAGTCAGTTTGGGTTGGGCGATAAAAAGACTGGTAAAGAGAAAAAAGCTGCAGATAATATTGGCGTAAAGAGATAAAAGTTGTAGGGTTAGATGGGCTAATTCGAGACGTTGAAAGATCTTTTCGGTAAAACCGGAGCTTTCCGCAGAAATATGCCAGAAATATGGTTTACTTAAATAGCGTTTAACGTTTTCTCTAGTGATGTAAATGGAGATTCTTTCCGAATAGGCATAGGTCAGGTAATTGGTGATGGCCGAGAGGATGGTTTTCAAACAAACGAAAAAGATCATAAAGGCGCTGGTAAAACCGACCATCCGGGTGGGCGAGGAGAGTAGTTCATTTAGTTTAGGCAGGGCCTCCAGAACCGGTCTCACCAAAAAGTGATTCATGGCCGCTTCGGGTGAGGCCACGCTAATGGCGAAAAGCGACAAGACCACCAAGGTCAAGGTCTCGGTAATGGCCGTGGTCACCTGGAGGAAAAAAACCACCCAGTAGCTAAGCCTAAGTCGCCGGGGCAAGACCTTATAGATCCGTACGCTGTCCTTGACGATGAAGTTCCAGAACATCATCGGTAACTTATGGGGACAAATTAAGCTCATCTAGCCTTTTCCCTGGCCTTTGGAGCGCTTGTTGGACTTTTTAGAACCAATCTTGTTAGAACCGGACTTTTTGGAGCCCTGGCTTTTTTGCTTTTCCAATTGGTAAGCCTCCAAGGCCTTTTTTTTGTCCTGGGCCATTTTTTTGACCTCCAGCTGGGCCGGGCTGGGGGTTTTTTTCTTAGAGCTTTTGCCCCCACGCTCGTAGACGGGCCGTTTTAGACAATCCCAAAGCAAAATTAGCCCAAAGACCAGTATCGGTAAGGAGAGCATTTGGCCGCGGCTTAAAATCCAGAGGTCGTTTGGC
>JAITJP010000448.1 GCA_031278835.1 Deltaproteobacteria bacterium | reverse complement strand
CAAAAAGGCTCCTTTTAAAAAAAAAGCCGGGCCGTTTTGGTTTTGGCCATCTTTAGCCCATTGGGCCAACTGGCCTGATGGCTTAAAGGGTTTTTTATCGGGCTGGCCAAAATTATTTTGGTTTAAGTTAAGGCCTTAAGTTTTTTTTCACCCCCCGGGAGGGCGATAAGTTTTAGGAATTTAAGCAACCATTTTTAACCGGGCATTTTTAACCGGCTAGGCTAAAACCCGGGAAAATTTTAAAAGAAAATTTTTTTTAAAAACTCTAGGCAATTGAAAGTCTGGATTTTTTAGGGCCAGGCTTAGGGCCAATTATTTTGGGTCTCAATGTTGAAAAAATTAAAATTGACTAAATTTATTCATAGTCTGTTTGTAATGATTAAGGCCATTATTGATATAGCCAGAGATATTTAAAACAAAAGGTAATAAATCGTCTGCCAAAGGGTTAGGTGGCCAAATGGGCTTTAAGGTAACTATGGATTATTTTTACGTTTGTTTTTTTCTTTACTCCAAAAGGGTTTTTGTTTTTATTAGGGGGTTATTGGGCTGGAGGGGGGGGCTTGGTTCTCCAAAGCCATTTGTTCTAACCTGGTCCTAAGGATGGCGATTTCTTGATAAGTGGAATCAATGTTTCGGCCGATGATTTCATTGGCTTGGCGTATTTCCGAGAGTTGGGATAAAAAGTCGGTTCTAATCTCGCGCTGGCGATCGTAGTCACTGCGGTTGCGGCCGCAACCGGGCAGGCTGAGGGCCAGGGCCAGGAGGCTTAATAAGGACATAAAAGCGAGAAATTTTTTCATGCCAAATTCCCGGGCTTGGATAAAGTGGCTTTGGTCCATGGGACCAAAGCAAGAAAACATACTAGGGCAAAAAAGACCTGGCCGAGGGCCAAAAAAATTGTTTTGGGGTCCTGGGCTTTGGCTTTAGTATTGAAAATAAATAAAGGGCAAGAGGCCCTCGGGGCCCATTTTGATAATCATTATAACCCAGAAGGCGCACCACAGCGAAAGGGCCGGGATGGAAAGGCGTTCCTGGATAATGACCATGGCCCGCTGGAAACCGTCGCCCACCCATTGGCCAAAAAAAGTCAAAATAACTATGAACCAAACCATGATGGGGGCGCCTTGGCCGGGTTTGGCTAGATCAAAAGCGGCCTTGGCCACGTTGAGGGCCTGCTCAAAAGTCTCTGCCCTAAAAAGGATCCACATAAAGCTTACAAAATTAATGGTAAAAAGAAAACCCCCCCACTTTTTTAATTCCTGATGTTGGGGTTCGGGGATCTGCCAAGATTTAAAACCAATGGCTTTCCAGGCCCGTTCTCGTTTAAGCCTTTGATTAAAAACCAAGTGGGTAAAGCCCACGGCAAAACCGTGAGCCAGGCCCCAGATCAGATACCTTAGATGGGCCCCGTGCCAAAGGCCGCCCAGGGTCTGGGTAATTAAAACGTTTAAAAATTTGGAGCCTTTTTTACTGCCGCCCAAAGGAATGTAGAGGTAATCCCTAAGCCAATTGGAAAGGGACATGTGCCAACGTCGCCAAAAGTCCCTAATGTTGGTGACCAGGTAAGGCGAATCAAAATTTTGGCCCACCTCAAAACCCAGCATCAAGGCCACGCCCTGGGCCATGTCCGAGTAACCGGAAAAGTCTAAATATATCTGGGCGCTGTAGCCGTAAATCCCGGCCAGGACCCCAAAAGCCGAATAACTTTCCGGAACTTGAAAAACTCCCCTAACGATTTGTTCGGAAAGATAACTCGATAAGGTCACTTTCTTAAAAAGCCCGGTTATGATTAGGACTATGGCCAGATTAAGATCAGTGTCCTTAGGTTCCCTTAGCTGGCTAAAGAAAGGTTCGCTTCTCTGGATGGGTCCGGATAGGACCGTGGGGAAAAAGGAAACGAAAAGAAGGGTATCCCTAAAGCTTGGGCAGGGTTTTTGGGGGGCTCGAAAGTGGTCAATGGCCAGGGACAGGCCCTGAAAGGTAAAAAAGGACAGACCCACCGGATAGACGATTTGAGGAAGGCTAAACAGGCTCTCCAAGGGTCCGCTGACCCCCAGCGACTCCAAGGTGGTTAGGAAAAACTCAAAGTATTTAAAAAAAGCCAGTAAGGTTAAACAAAAAACGATGTCGCAAACCAAAATGAGTTTTCTGTGATTAAAAAAACTGGGATCGGCCATCAGCCAAACGGCCAGGTGGTTGGCCAAGGCCACGACCACCAACAAAGGCAAAAATTTGGGGGCCCCAATAAAGTAAAAAACCAAACTGGCCGCCAAGAGAAAGTTGGGATAAAGCCCCTCTTTGGCCCTTAGGCGCCAGTTCATGACCAGAACCAAGCCTAAAAATATGGCAAAGTCAAGACTGGTAAAGGGCATCGGGTGAGGTTGGCCTTCCTATACGGGTATGTTTCCTCATGTCGATTGTCAGCCCGGGCTTAAGATCCCTAAAGGCGGCTGGCCTAAAAAACCAAAAAACCCCCGTTACGGAGGTTGGCTGGTGAAGCCCGAAAATGAGGGGATTTGGAGGCGGCAGGCGGATTCGAACCGCCGATAACGGTTTTGCAGACCGTCGCCTTAGCCACTTGGCTATGCCGCCTTACCCCGGGCCGCGAATCGCGCTTTTACGCGGAACGTTTGAGAATATTATCCAATCCAAGATTATTTGTCAACGGCTTTAAAAAAATCCCAATCATTCAAGCGCTTTCAAGATTTCCGAAAATAAAAATCCAATTATAAGCGGCCTTGAGAAGATTCAACTTCTCAAGGCCTTGGGTTTTTTTTAGGCTAGCTTAGAACTTAAGCGAGGCCAAACGATCGGCGGCTTCCTTTAAACGAGGCACTTCTTGAACCAAGGCGAAACGGACGTAACCCTCACCGGAAGGCCCAAAGCCGTTACCCGGGGTGGTCACGATGCCGACCTCATTTAAGAGTTTGGAAGCGAAATCAGCCGAGCTTAGGCCCTTAGGAACATTGGCCCAGACGTAGAAAGTGTAATCGGTCTTGAGGACCTCAATACCGGCCTTTTTAAGACCCTCGACCAAGATGGTCCGGCGCTCCTTATAGAGCTGGCCCATTTCTTTGACGCAGTCCTGGGGCCCCTCCAGGGCGGCCATGCCGGCCAACTGGACGGCTTGGAAGACCCCGGAATCGACGTTACTTTTAACCAGGCCCAAGCCTTTGATTAGGGTCTGGTTTCCGGCCGCCCAGCCAATCCGCCAACCGGTCATGTTATAGGTCTTGGAGAGACTATGAAACTCAATGGCCACGTCTTTGCCCCCGGGCACTTCCAAAACGCTGGGGTGGGGTTTATCCAAATAGGTGACTTCCGAGTAAGCGGCGTCCGAGGCCACGATTAAAGAATGTTTTTTGGCAAATTCGACCAGCTTGAGGTAATAGTCCAAACTGGCCGAGGCCCCGGTGGGGTTATTGGGGTAATTGACCCAAATAATTTTGGCTTTTTTCAAGGCCTCGGGCTCGATAGCCTCCAAATCAGGCAAAAAGCCATTTTTGGCCAAAAGGGGCATAAAAACGCTAATCCCGCCGGCGAAAAGGGTCCCGCTTCTATAGACCGGATAGGAAGGCTCCGGCACCAAGGAAACATCCCCGGGATTTAGAAAAGCCAGGGGAAACTGGGCCAAACCTTCCTTGGAACCGATTAAGGAACACACCTCGGTCCCGGGCACCAGATCCAGGTTATAGCGGACCTTATAGTACTGGGCCACCACTTCCCTAAAGGAGTTCATGCCCGTGTAGACCGGATACTGATGATTGGCCTTATCCTCGGCGGCCACCTTTAGGGCCTCAATGATATGGGCCGGGGTGGGCCGATCGGGATCGCCCACGCCCAGGTCGATGATGTCAACACCCTTGGCCTTGACCTCATCGCGGATTCTATCCAATTCTTTGAAAAGGTAAGGGGGGAGAGCTTTTAGCCGTTCAGAAAATTCAAAACTCATTTAAAAAACCTCAAACAAAAATATTCTCGATTCTATTCCAGCCGGCCTTGCCTGGAGAGGGCCAGCTGGGCCTTGGGCTTTCCCGGGGGTCCGGCTGGGCAGTATTTTACCACGAAGCCTACTAAGGGCGCTTTTTTTTGCC
>JAITJP010000427.1 GCA_031278835.1 Deltaproteobacteria bacterium | reverse complement strand
TAACGGGCACGCCAAACGCCAAAAAAGCCCCGCCCAAGAACGACTAGCGGACCGCTAGTCTTTCTTGGGCGGCTGGCCGCCCCATGGCTCACCTGAGCCCTGGCCAAAATTGCCCCGTAAACACCCCAAATAGCCCCGTGGCGGCTCTTGACCAGCCCATCACCCCCATTATTACCTCTCCAGCCGGCCAAGCCCTCCCAGGCCCCTTCAGGGCCGATTACCGGGCCAGTCAAACTAAAAAAAATTTGGGGGCCCATCTGGGCCCCCTGGGCTTTTAATCCGAGAGAAGTTTTCTCAAAGTCGAGACGTCCGGCTGGGTGTCGCCGCTATAGAAACGGACGATCATCAGGCCGGCTTTTTTGAGTATGTAATCGCGGGCCCGGTCTTTGTTGGTGGGCGGTTCCTGGTCGTCGACGATCTCAACCACGGCCCTGATGTTTAGCTTAACGTCGCATACCACGAAACTTATGGTGGTATTGGACAGAACGTTTTCGGCCACCTTGAGGTGATCGGGGTTTTTGGAAATAACCGTCACGGCCGCCCGGCTGGTCACCTTGGGAAAGATCAAAAACTGGGTAAAGGCCGCCCTAAGGAGCTTGTAGTAAACGATCTCCAGGGAGTTTAAGAAGATATTTTTCTGATAGCTGGCCTCCAGTTCCTGGACGGTCACGGTGACCGGCAGGTTTCCGGAGCTCTGGGCCACGGCCTGGGTTTCCTTCATGACCCTGGGCAGCTGGGTATGATCGATTTGGATGGGCGTGGACATCTGGGTTTGGCTGGCTTTTAAGACCCCGCCCCGGCCTTCCAAAATGGACATGGCTTTGGCGGCCAAAAGGGCTTCTGGCTTAGAGGGCTCGGGAGCCAGGGCCTCGGCTGGGGCCTTAAAAACAGCCCCGGCCTGGGACTCCTCAAAGGCCTGGGCCAAGCTGTCCTCAGACTCGCCCAGGGGCTCAAGCGGGGAGGTCTGCACCAGGGTCTGGGTCCTGGGCTCATCGTCAGGCCCTCCGGCCTCGGCAATTGACTCCACTTCCACGATCTGGGCCACCTCCACGGCGCTGGCGGTTAGCTCAAACTCCGAGGCTTGGGCCACTTTGGTCGGCTCGGCCATGAGGCTCACGGCCTGGGCTTCGCCCAGCTCGGCCTGGGCATCTTGGTCAAGACTGTCTTCCAACAAAAGTTCGGCCACCGGCTCGGGCTCACTGACCCCATGGGACTTTTCAAGCTCTACCGATTCCAAGGACTCGGGGCTGGTCAAATCCAGGGTGGATGATTCCAATTCCGCGGCCATGACTGGCTTGGGGGGCTCGGCCGGTTTGTCTTGGACAATCTGGCTTTGGTGGTATTGGGCCCCCGAAGATATCCTGGCCCCGGCCGCGGCGATGACGGCCTCATCGATTTGGCTGGGTATGACCATGGCCGTCACCGGAGCCTTCTGGGCCTTGGGCACCAAGCTGGCCGGAGAGCTAATGGCTTTGGGGCTGGGCGGGGGCCCTTGGAAGGGAGCTGGGCTGGGCGGGGGCGCTTGCAACGGAGCTGGGCTGGCCATTGGCTCCACGACCGGGGCGGCGACCGGCGGAGCGGGCCGGGCCGGAGGCACCAGACCCGGAGCTGGGCCCGGCGGCCGGGGCGAAAAAGCCTCCTGAACTGGAGCGGGTTTTAGCTGAACGGCCTTAAAATTACCCGGGGCCGGAGAGGCCAGGGCCTCGGGAACCGGCGAGGCCAGGGTGGCCAAAAAAGGCCCGGTTTGGAAAGGCCCTCCCGGCCTAAACTGGGCAACAGCCCCTTGGGGCTCAAAGCCCCTGGGCGGCGGGGGGCCTGGCGGCGCCTGTGGGGCTCCTGGGAAGGGCGGAGCGCCGGGGCTGGTAAACTGGGCTCCGGGCAAGACCCCGGGCAATTGAGCCGGTCCGGGATTAAGCTGACCCGGCCTGGCCGGGGCGACCCCCTGGGGCAAAGGGGCTCCTTCAGTGGCCGGGCCTTTGGGCAGCTTACCCTTGTGCTTGGCGGCCAGCTTGGCCGCTTCCTTGGCCTTTTTCTTGGCTTCCTTGGCCGCTTTGGCGGCCAGCTTGGCCATCTTTTTGTCCGCGACCATTTCGTTGGTCACGGCCTGGTCCGGGGCCGGAGCCGGGGCTTTCTTGGGGGCCTTTTTCTTCGCCCCTGGCCTAAACTTTTTAGACAAAAGGTAGAGGAATATCAGGAGAAATAACCCGCCACCTAGATAGTAGACGCTCGAACTGTCACCGAACATATCATTAAAGATACTTAATACAGTGTCCATATCTCACCAGTTTGGGTCTGTTTCCCGAAACGATTATCTATAACCTGGCCGGGGGCGAGAGAAACGATAAATATCGGGTAAAAATATAATTTTAATGTAGCCTGGATATAAAGACTTGACCATCAAACAAAATACCTTGGATAAATGGCCAATAAGATAAAAATATAAATTAAGTAAGTTAAATATTGATGGTCAATTTTGAGACTGGGGGCTTTTTGTTTTGGCTGGGCCCAAAGGCGACCTTAGTTAAGTTTATTGGTTTTTTATTGTGATTTTTAGATTTTTCAGGTTATTTTTTTGTGATTTTTAGGCTTCTGGTTTAGTCTTTTGATTTTTTAGTTATTTTTTGTGTTTTTTAAGGCCTTAGACAGTTACTTCTAAAAAACCTGGCTTATTTATCTCTTGGCCACTGTTTTTTTACGTAAACGGATGGACTTGGGGGTGACCTCGAGCAGATCTTCCGTGGTCATGTAGACTATGGCCTCGTCCAATTGTAGCTTTTTTGGCGGCACCAGCCTTAGGGCCTCGTCGGTACCGCTGGCCCTGATGTTGGTTAGATTTTTTTCCTTGGTGGGGTTGACCATTAAATCATTGCTTTTGGCGTTTTCACCGATTATGAGACCAGGGTAAACGGGATCGCCGGGACCAATAAATAATACGCCCCTTTGTTGCAAATTGTGTAGGGCGTAGGTTACCGCCTTACCGGTAAAGTTTGAGACCAAGGAGCCGGCCACCCGGCCTTTAATCGGGCCTTTCCAAGGGGTGTAGCCCATGGCCAAGGTGTTTAAAACGCCCGTGCCCCGGGTATCGGTGGTAAACTGGGGCCGATAGCCAATCAAGCCCCTGGAAGGACACTCAAAAGTCAAAAGGGAGCGTTGTTTGTCGCAAAATTGATTGCTGATCATCTTGGCCTGACGGGCGTAGAGTTTTTCCGTGACCACCCCCACGTACTCGGTGGGAACGTCAATGATGACTTCTTCCAAGGGCTCCTGAACCTGGCCATCGATTTCCTTAATGATGATTCGGGGCGGCCCCAAGGTCAGCTCAAAACCCTCTCGCCTCATGGTTTCCACCAAAACGGCCAATTGGAGTTCCCCCCTGGCCTCGACTTTAAAAACCTCGGTGGATTCATTTTCTATCTTAGAGAGCCTGATGGATACGTTAAAAAGGGCCTCCCTTTCCAATCTATCCCTAATCTGTCTGGAAGTTAGGTTGGTGCCTTCTTTCCCGGCCATGGGCGAGGTGTTGGCCGAAAATTCCATGGTCAAGGTGGGTTCGTCAACCTCAACCCTGGGCAGGGCCTCGGGAAAATTCTCGTCACAGACGGTGTCCCCGATAAAAGCGTCCTCCAGACCGGCCAAGGCCACGATGTCGCCGCACTCGGCCGTTTCCGTTTCTTCCCTATGCAAGCCCCTAAAAGTATAAATTTTCTTGATGGGGGCCTTTTTGATGACCTGATCGTCTTTGATTAAGGCCACGACTTGACCGGCCCTGAGTTGGCCTCGCCTCAAGGGGCCAATGGCCAAACGGCCAACGTAAGCCGAATAATCGAGATTGGTCACCAAAAACTGGGAGGCTCCCAGGGGGTCGCCGCTGGGGGCGGGAATGTAATCTAAAATGGCCTGAAATAGAAGACTAAGATCCCCAGGGGCGCCTTTTTCGGCCTCACTTAACTGAGCGTAGGCCACCCTTTTTTTGGCGTTGGTGTAAAAAACCGGAAATTCCAGCTGCTCATCGTCGGCGTTTAAATCAATAAAAAGCGAAAAAATTTCGTCATAGACCTCAATGGGCCTTCGATCATTACGATCGATTTTGTTTATTAGGCAAATGACCGGCAGTTTACGCTCCAGGGTTTTTTGCAAAACGAACCTGGTCTGGGGTAAGGGGCCTTCCGAGGAATCGACCAACAAAAGGACCCCATCGACCATGGTCAGGGTTCTTTCCACCTCCCCGCCAAAATCGGCGTGCCCAGGCGTATCGACGATATTGATTTTATGGCCTTGGTAAACCACCGAAGTGTTTTTGGCCATAATGGTGATGCCTTTTTCCCGTTCGAGATCCAGGTTGTCCATGACCCTGTCTTGGATATTCTGGTTGTCCCTAAACAAACCAGATTGCCAAAGCATGCCATCCACCAAAGTTGTTTTGCCATGGTCGACGTGGGCGATGATGGCGACGTTTCTAATATTTACGCTCATGGATCTCAAAAAATTGGCTATACGGACAAGTGACTAAAAAATCGATTGGTTTTTTGAAAAAAATCCCTCGGGAAAAACTCCCGTTTAAACCGCGCTACCCAGGTTAACCCTCCCAGGGGCCACAAAAAAGGCGCCGTATGCCTTCCCGGCCCTCCCAGGTCAAGTTCAAACCACCAAGACATTGGACCAAAAAGACCGCGTCGGTCAAAATCCCGACCGCGGCCCGGTTCTTTTCTAAAAACCATCCTGCTTTTTTTTGGCCCCTTTGGAAAGGCCCTATTTAAAAATGCCCAGCCCAGGAAAAAAGATTGGCTAAAAGGCCAATCATTTTACCATGGCCGATAAGCCAACCGACATAGGCTAAGGCGATTAGGGCCAAAATCAATAGGCCAAAAAAAAAGCCGAGTTTTGGCGCCTTAGCTTCTCACTTAATCATGACGTCAAGGATCCTGGGCACGGCCAAGTGGGGGGTACCGGCCTCATTAACGGCCACCACCGGCTGACCATCGGAGCTGATGCCCACCTGGGTCAGACAGCCACACTTTTTGCACCAGCGATGCTCAAGTTTTACGATATCCCCGCTTTGGACGGCGTCTTCGGCCACCACCATCCAAGAATGTGGTTTGCCGTCGATGCAAGTACTTATTTGAGGTTTCTGCATGGCCATGGGAAAGATCCTTTAAATCTAAGTTTTTTTTACCACTAGGGGGCGAAAAGGCAAAGTTTAGCCGGGTTATTTTTATTCCCCGGGGGAAATTAAACTTATAGAAAGACGTTCAATTTTTACTAAAATCAAACGAAACGTTGAAAAACATTTAATTTAAATAGAGAACCTATTGTTCGTTTTGGTGATCTTACGAGGATAATTTTTCAGCCAAGCGCCTTTTGGCCCTGGGAAATAAAAGGTGAAAGTGAAGGCGCTTCCCCGAGGATAGGGAAGAATGGTAAAACATTCGATTCTAGACCGGAAAATACCGGGAGCCGAAAAACAAATATCAAACATCATTATAACTGGTGTTAACTATTATGTCAACTCCCCTAAAAATCTTATCGGAATTCATATATTGGCCGAGGCTACCACTGGCCCGACTAAGCTAATTCCTATGTTTTACCTAATTTTTACTTATTTTTCCAGCATATAAGAATATTGACGAAAAAATATAGACACAATTAAGTGTCTCAAGAATTATTATCAAAAAAATTAAGTACGGAGTAAGGATTTAATAGCCTGGTTTTTCCTCCCCAGTTATATCCTTCATACCAATTGAGAATTTGGCCCTTCAAATCGTCCAAACCAGCCGATGGAGAAATCTCATGGGCCTTTTTTAGATTGTCTAGAGTCAGTTCCATTCGGTCCTCGAAAAGAGAGTCAAATTCTTCGACAATAAAACCACAAATGCCAGCATATTTAGACATCAAAAAGATATCGATTAAGTGGTTTCCCCCCCAATCCCTGGAAGTCAAAGCCTATCTGGTTATGCCAGTGACAAAGGTAAATGGAAGTCAAAGCCTATCTGGTTATGCCAGTGACAAAGGTAAATGGAAGTCAAAGCCTATCTGGTTATTCCAGTGACAAAGGTAAAGCGAATATATTTAGGCCATTTTTTAAGGGTGGAGAAGAAATCGTGGAGGATTTTGGCCTTGGCCTCGGCTAGCTCGACCATTTTTAGGTTATTGGTAACCGGAGCGTCATACTCGTCAATGAGCACGGCCACTTTGGAATTAGTTTTTTGGTTAAGCTTTTT
>JAITJP010000408.1 GCA_031278835.1 Deltaproteobacteria bacterium | reverse complement strand
ATCTCAACCTTTCTCACTTTTTCAGTGCCCTCAATAGCCACTTTTCTCCCCAGAGTGCCAAAATCTTTTGTAAAAAAATTAGTCTAAATTTTTTTACAATTTTTTCACTCCGGCTCACCTAGCCCCAGGCCCAGCCGGCCCAGCCCGGGAGGCCCAAAAGTCGGCAGTGTTTAATTTTCCCCCTCATTTACCGCCACTTGACCAAACTTAGCCAGCCCGATTAGCCAAAAATCCCCCCCACGGGGACCCAGACCGGCCCCTGTCAGAAATTAATTTTTTTTTCCCCGCGAAAGCCGCCAAGCCCCAGCCGCTCAAAAAAAACAATGATCTCTAATGGTTAACTGCCCAGCTCGCCCAATTTCTCCCTTGATCCGGCCCGCCCAGACCAAAATTTGTCCAAAAAAAAGCTTTCCGCGCTTTTCCAGGGCCGAGTTTTGGCGACAATTTTTTCCACCTTTATACTTAATTGATTATTTACTGCCAATATTCTAAGTAACTAACTTTTTTCTCTCCAATCTAAAAATAACCGCGCCAAACTCCTAGCTTTGCTCAAAAAAAACCATCCGGCCAAGCCAAAAAACCCCAAGCCTAGCTAAAGGGAAGGGTGGGGCGGCCCTCCTGATGGTCCGTTTATTTTTTGACGATTATCGATTGGCCCTCAAAATCTGCCAACTGCCATAGCCCATGAAATCACGGTCGTTTTAATGATTAAGGCTATTTTGGCCCGCTAAAAACCAGCCGCGGTGGCCCTCACTTTTCAGCCGTTGTCAAAATATAAATAAAAAGATATTAATTTCTTGTAAAAAAATGTCTTGACAAATCCAAGGGATTTTAACTAAAATTAATCTTGTCTAAAAGATTTTAACAAGTTAAATTTACTTTATTCGTCCGTCTTTAGTGTTATTAAAGAAGGGGCGCTAAGTTTTTGCCGCCATTAACCTGGAGCGAAAATTTAAAATCAGCGAAAAGTTATTTTTAATATCTTTTATTTCTTATTTTTAGTTTTTATGATATAATTTTCTGTATTTATTATAAATTTTTAAAAATTCTAATGCCTAGTAAAAGATTTATTATAACTTATTTGCTTTAAAATTACGTTTTAAATTAATTAGTAAATTTTTTCTCCTAACCAAGTCGTATACTTTTATAAATTAGTCTAAATGATTCCATTAAACCATTTCATATCAAGGCCTCTGGCGCCCCCTTCGATTTTGCCTGACTCCGGGCCGAACTTATCGTTGGTCGCGCCCCATAAGGCCGTAAACCTTTTTCCCCGTGAAGTAATTTTCGCGGCCTTCTCTCTCTCTCTCTCTCTCTCTCCAGTAATTTAACCACAAATAAATCTTTCGCGATAAACTTCCAGGCTAGTTTTTTTAGTTCTGAGCATCGCTATGATATATTATATAATAATCAAATAAGTTTTTACTCAATATTTCGTCATTTAAATTTAGCTAACATAGATTGTCACGATCCCCCATAAAGAAAGCGTTCAGGGCCTCCCAATGTCAAGGCCGTGAACGCTTTTTTTTATTCTCTGACTCAGTTTATATCTTTAATCACGGCTATTAAGATTATAAAAGTAACTAAAACGTTATTTATTATCATCTAGTATTTTTAAAATCATTACTTATTTAATTACCATTTAATTCTGATTTTATTAAACGAGTTAGTAAAATTTTACTAATTAGATAAACTATGAAGGTTTTATTTAGTTATTAAACTTTTAATAATTTGTATTACCTTAAAAAATTGTTATTAAGATTGTTATTTTCTTAATAGCATAAATAAAATTAGACGTTATATAGTATAATAGAATTTATAATCTATTTTATAGCGCCTATCGCTAGATTTTAGATTATTAAAATCTTCTTAAAAAACTAAATATAGAATTTGGTTACGAAAACCTCTAACGGATTTTTGTCCGCTAGGGGTTTTTTTGTTTTAAGCTTTGATTATAAACACAATTTATCAATCAATCATAGGCTTAAAACTTTATATTTCTTAATAATCTCTACAAGGATTGACAGAAAATGTTAAAAAAAGTGATTTTTTTCTTTGTGGTGGCCATTTTAATGGCCTCTCCCCTTAGGGCCCATGATTTCTGGGCCGGGTTGGAAAAAGCCGCGGTGGGTGAGCCGGCCTTGATTTTCCTAGGTTTTGGCCATCACTTTCCAGCGGCCGACGAAATTAAGGCCGAGGTTTACGCCGAAAGATTTGAGCCCATAACTTTAATCGGAACCAAGGGCCCCATCGCCTTAAAAGCCGGGGCCCAGGGCCAAGACTTTGTTTCCGAGGCGCCCCTGGCGGCCGGCAGTTACTACGTTTTGGCCGCCGGTAAACCCGGCTTTTCCAGCCGATCGCCTTCGGGTTATGTCAGAAAATCCAAAGCCGATGAACCGTCGGCCATTAGCTGTTCTTACGGGGCCAGTTACGGAAAAAACTTGATCAATCTTGACCCGCCCAGCCCAGACTCTTTCGTGACCAAACCGGTTGGCCAAAAGCTCGAAATAGTCCCGCAAGTCAACCCGGCCAAAGTCAAAGTGGGCGAGAAGTTTCCGGTCAAAGTTTTGTTTGATGGTAAGCCCTTGGCCGGGGCCAGCCTGGGCGCTTATTTCGAGGGTTTTAGCGAAGGCAACGAGGCCTTGGCTTTCTCGGCCACGACCAATAAGGACGGCTTGGTCAACATCATTCCCCTAAGGCCTGGAGCTTGGCTGGCCAAGGTCAGCAAATCCGACCCTTATTCTGACCCGAAAATTTGCGACCGGGAATCCTATTCCGCTTCCTTGGCTTTTACCATCCCCTAAGGGCTTGGCCAGGTGAGAGCGTTCATAAAAGACCCCGATGACGAAGATGATCGTTATCGCTCGATTTTCCTTAAGGCCATTGTCCTAAGCCTGGTCCTGCACGGCCTTGGCATCGCCGCCTACGCCTTAAGCCAAAAAATCGAGGAGCCGCCTTTCAAGGTTTTAGCCGTAATGGATTTTTCCGACTATGACCCCTTTGGCGGCCAAGGTGGAGATGGGGCCATGACCCCGGAGGCCGCGGGGGCTCCCGAACCCGAACCGGAGCCCGAGCCTAATTCCATTCCAGAGCCGGAACCCTTTCTGGAGCCCGAACCGCCACCGGAGCCAGAATTGGTGGATTTGACGGTTTTGGAAAGTTTGGCCGAGCTGGCCGAACCCGCGCCCATCTTGGTTCCGCCGCCTCCGGAACCTAAAGCTGAGCCCAAGCCCAAAGCCAAGCCCAAGCCCAAGGAGCGTCCCAAACCGGCCCCCACGGCCCAAGCGGCCGGTCAGGCCGGTGACCAGTCAGGCGGGGGAGCGGGGCTGGGAAGCGGCGGCACCCCCGGCACCGGGGGCGGAACTCTGGGCGGGACCAAGGGCGGAACCGGGACCGGCAACCCCAACGAGATGAACGCCTACAAAAGCAAGGTCAGGCAAAGGTTGGAACGAAGGAAAAAATACCCGCCGGCCGCCCAGAGTCGGGGCTTGTCGGGAACGGCGACGGTCAGTTTCGTTATTGCCCGAAATGGCTCGGTCCATTCCTCCACTTTGGTCAAAAGCTCGGGCCACCAGACTTTAGACGATGAGGCCGTCTCCTTACCGACCAGGTGTTCACCCTTGCCGGCCCTGCCTGACAGCTATGGCGGCCTTAACCTAACCCTAACCGTGCCCATAAAATTTTCGGCTCGTTAAGCTCAGGATTAGCCCCGTGGCTAGCCCCTGGCTTAAGCCTAAGGCGCGTAAAAAAAAGATTTTCACCAATAAAAAGAAACGAAGTTCTTTGTTTAGTGAGCGCTCGGGCTTCGTTTCTTAGTCACTAGGTCATAAAGATCAGGTCTTTGACCAGTTAATCAGCGCTCGCCAGAAAGCAGTCAAGTTAGACTTGGCTTCATTGGGCTTTTTTAGGAGCATTGAAACATGAATGATTATCGAAAACATTTAGTGGTCTGTTTACTGGCCACGGCCATCTTTTTGGGCTTTGGTCAGATGGCCCCGGTTTTTGCCCAGGAATCAGACATTCTGCCTGAGATAGACGTGCGCGGCGCTCTTCGGCGCGAAGAGTTGACGACAACCAGCGCCACGGTTATCGACAATACGGAAATAACCGACCACGTCTATTCCAGAAGCGCCTTGGACATGCTGACTTTGGCCCCGGGGGTCTCGATGGGCAACCCCATGGCCAATGGAACCACGGGTTTTATTTACATCCGAGGCATGCAGGGCGGACACGCCGGAGAAATTAATTTTTACATTGACGGCATACCCATCTCCGAGGGTGGTCATTCCAGTAACTACAATGACTTGGGCATGATCATGCCCCTGGAGATTGAAAGCCTGGAGATTGTCAAGGGCCCGGCCTCGGTTAACTACGGCCGAAACGCGGCCGGCGGGGCGGTTTCTTTCCAGACCATCAAGAGCGGTAATTTTACCAGGCTAGTGGGCCGGCTTGGCACCATGGCCATGTATGATTTTTCGGGCATAATCGCCAAAGACATTGGCCCAATAAATCATATT
>JAITJP010000292.1 GCA_031278835.1 Deltaproteobacteria bacterium | reverse complement strand
TTCATAGAGCCTAAATTGGGCGCCAGTATGACCACGGTCCGCCGAAAGATGATAAAATTCAAGGCCTTTTTCATAATCCACCGGACGGTTTTTTCCAAAAAAATAAGCCTCGGCCATTTCAAAAAGTTTCTCGGGACTGGCTTTCTCAGGATCCTTTGAAAAAATATCGGCCATCAGTCTAGCTCCAAATTTCAAGATTTCAATTCTAGATTTCCATGCTTACTTACTCATGTAAGTAAACATGGAAAAATTTAGTCAGCGAAACAAAAAAAAGCCAAGCCAACTTAGTTACTGGCCCTGGGGTCTTTACCAGGGTCTAGGCCCATTTCGAGGAGTTTTTCCTTGGCTCTCTGGTAACCCTGTTTGGCCGCCTTTTTAAAATATCGCACGGCCAGATCGCGGTCTTTTTGGCCCCAAAAGCCTTTTTCATAAAAATCAATTAACTCGAAAACGGCCAAGGGGTCACCTTGATCGGCCGCCAGTCGGCAATGAATTAAGGCTTGATCGATATTTTTTTCGACCCCCAGGCCGTTAAAATAAGCCATGGCCAAATTATATTGAGCCAGGGAATCGCCTTGATCGGCGGCCAAACGCCAAAATTTAATGGCCTGAGCCAAGTCTTTTTCAACTCCCACTACCCGGGCGTAAAAAGAACCCATGAGACGCTGAGACAAACGATCACCCTGATCGGCGGCCATTCGTATAAACTCAAGGTCTTGATCGGGGCCATCGACTCGATGACCAGCCAAGCGCCAATATTCAGCGGCCTTGTCCAAGTCTTTGTCTACCCCATGGCCGTGGAGGTACCTCTCAAATAATTTTAACTGAGCCTGGGAATTTCCCTGATCGGCCGCCTTGGTAAACCAGCCAAGGGCCTCGGAGAACTTCTTTTCTCCGAAAGGCTGGCCACTTTCATAAGCTCTAGCCAGGGCAAGCTGAGCCTCTGGGAGGTCAGAACTGGCCGCCTTAAAAAGCCACTTAAAGCTTTCTTGAAGATCCGCCCTGACAAATTTACCCTCGAAATAAACATCATAAAGCCTAAATTGGGCGCCAGTATGACCACGGTCCGCCGAAAGATGATAAAATTCAAGGGCTTTTTCATAGTCAACCGGAAGGTTTTTTCCAAAATGATAAGCCTCGGCCAATTCAAAAAATTCCTCGTGACTGGCTTTCTCAGGATCCTTTAAAAAAATATCGGCCATCAGTCTGGCTCCAACCTTCAAGATTTCAATATCGCTTACTTAGGTAAGTAAACCTTAATTGGCCTAACCAGATAAACCAAGGTTAGAAGTTTAAGTCCAAAAAATAAGCCGCCAGTGAGTTGGGAGGTGCCTGGATTGGCCTAACCAGATAAACCAGAAATTTCAAACCTCACCCCCCATCGAAATTGCCCCGTAATCGGCCAAAATAGCCCCGTGGCGGGCTGTCTCTAGCTTCCTTAGCCTCCCCCCCCCGCGCTTAGTGAGCCCAAGCACTTCTAGCCCCATTAACGGCCGGTTTCGGGGCCAGGCATCAGGGGGCCCAATCTGGCCGATAAGTCTCCCCTGAAACCAGGCCCGAAAGGGTTCAATCAAAAGCGATGGTGAAATCATTTCCAAAAATATTACCCGTCCTGGGTCAGCCCAGGACTTGGAACTTCGATCATTTGGAACTTAAAGGGCTTGGCCTTTTATTACTTAGCCAAAGTCTTGGCCAGGGAAATTTGTCAAGGCGCTTATAGGGAGAATTATTATACCTCATTTGCCCTGATGGTTTTATAAATATTTTATCTTTAGTAGAAAAAACCATACTACCTCTGTTAAAGGGCCGATGGACTTTGTTCTGGGGATGATTCCACTTTCTAAGCCGAATCTAGGCCCCTCCCAGTTTATGGTGATTCATAAACCGCCCAATCATCTTTTTAAATTTAGGTTTTTTCCCAAACCCAAGAAATAAGCTCCTCATTGCCTGAAAGGCGCGCCACAATAACCTTTTTCCGACCAAAACTAATCTATTTCAAAGGCTATTTCATAATCTGGAGTGAAGTTTTTTACAAAATAATAAACTTCAGCCAATTCAAAAAAAACCAAGGCCCTGCTTTAATGATTAAGCCCTGACTTGCCAAGACTTGTAATTTCCAAGTCTTGGCAATTGAAATATCAAGGCTTTTCGGGAACCGTTTATTTCACATGGTTTTTCCTTTTCGCTTAAGAGAAATTTGGCCTTAAGTTAAAAAACCTGGGCCACATCAGTGATAAGTTAGATAGTCTTCAACTTGAAAATCTTGACTAGCCTTTTTTTCCAATTTGCGCAGCTTTTTCTTGGCCGGTTCAAAACCCTTTTTGGCGGCGCGTTCGAAAAACATCTTGGCCAGCTCTAGGTCCTTTTTAACCTGGAGGCCTTTTTCGTAGACTTGACCTAACTGGAAAAGGGCCTTGGTGTTTTCTTTGGCGGCCGCCAGGAGCCAATACTTAATGGCTTGATCAAGGTCTTTTTCCACACCCCAGCCATTGTGATAAAGATCACCTAAGCCACTGTGAGCTTCATGACAATCTTGGTCAGCGGCCAGTCGATAATATTCCAGGGCTTTGTCAAAGTCTTGTTCTAAGCCCACGCCGTTTACGTGTAAAACACCTAAACTAAATTGAGCCAAGGCCAGGCCTTGAGCCGCGGCCTGTCGATAGTATTCAATGGCCAGAGGTATGTTGGTCAAGGTTCCATAGCCATTAAACAAGGTTATGGCTAAATTTAACTTAGCCAAGGCAAAACCTTGCTCGGCTGACAAATACCAGTATTTCACGGCCTGGGCCATGTCTTTTTCAACATTTTGGCCGAGAAAGTAAATCACGGCCAGGTTATGCTGGGCCATGCCATCCCCTTGATCGGCGGCCAGTTTGTAATACTTAACGGCCTGGGCATAATCTTTTTTACCTCCTTGGCCCTGACTGTAATATTTGCCCATGGCAAACTGGGCCTTGACATCTCCTTGAGCGGCGGCCAATTTGTAATATTTAACCGCCTGGTTAAGGTCTCTTTGAAGGCCAATTCCTTTAAAATACCATTGAGCTACTTTTTGTTGACCAACCCGAGCCCCCCGGTCGGCCACCCTTTTAAACCAATTAAAGACTATGACGGCGTTTTCTCTTTTACGACTGGCGCCGCGACTATAGATTTCAGCCAAGGTATTGAGAGCCTGGTCATGGCCCTGATCGGCGGCCAGGCACCAGTATTTACCGGCTTTCTTTTTGTCTTTTTCAACCACTTGGCCAGCCAAGTAAAAATTACCTAGGCTATACTGAGCCCAGGCGTCACCTTGAAGGGCGGCTAGTTGGCAGTATTTAAAGGCCAGCTTCTCATCTTTTTTAACGCCTCGACCGTCTAGATAAGCTTTGCTTACTTGCCTCTGGGCCGCCCTAAGCCCCTGGTCGGCCGCTTTTTTATAAAACCTAAAGGCCTTGGCCAGGTTTTTTTCTCGGTAAGGCTCACCGGAATTGTAAGCCTCGGCCAAGGTAAACTGAGCCCTGACCTGTCCGGCCTTAGCGGCCTTCAGAAGCCAGTTTAAGCTCTCGTTAAGATCCTCTCTTACTATCTTACCCTTGAGATAAACCATAGACAGGGCGTATTGGGCGTCGGGATAACCTTTTTCCGACGACAGATGAAACATTTTAAGGGCTTTTTTATAATCCGCTTTAACCTTTATCCCAAAATAATAGGCTTCCCCTTTTTCATAAAGTTCGGCGGGACTGGCTGGTTTGGCTTTCAATGAAAGAGTTTTGGTCACGTTTTTAGCCGCTTTTTTGGTGGCGGCGCCGGGACTGGCTGGTTTAGCTTTCAATGAAAGAGTTTTGGCCGCTTTTTTGGCGGCGGCGCCGGGACTGGCTGGTTTGGGCTCCAAGGAATGAGTTTTGGCCATGAGTTTGGCTCCTTTGTAGGTTGCGGGCATATTACTTACTTATTTAAGTAAGAAAAATAGAGAGAATTAATAATTGACCTCAAGCCATCGCCTAAAGGCATGGCCATAGCTTGAGCCAGGGGTTTTTTATTCGTTCCCGAGCATTAACTTTAATGGGAACATAAGCGCCCTGGGCCATTCAACTTAGGGGGCCTTGGTGAATGGAATTAAAGGCCGCTTTTGGGAGGTTTATTAGTGATTCATGAGCTAACCTCACTTTTTGGAGTTTATACTCGCTTTTGCAGTTTTTATTTTTTCCATAATCTTAATGGGGCCAGCTTAAGGCTGTTTTTTTTACTTAATACCCTCCCCTGACAAAAAAGCCAGTGGAGGATACCAAGTAAATTGAGGCTTAAAAAATTCCTCAGGCACCTAGGCTGACCCCCGGAGGGCTATTCGAAGTCCTTTTCCTGGGTTTTAATGATCAGCTAAGCAGACCCCGGAGCAAAAGATTTTCAAAAGCCCTGGCCAAATCCTTTCCAGTGGCTTGACTGGAGACCTTGCACCACCATTGGAAATCTTTCTCTTCGTCCTTTTCCCCGCCAAAACCATTGAAAAAGGCTTCGCCCAAGTCCTTTTGGGCTTGGCTTTGTTTGGCCGCTTGGCTATACAGCTTGACCGATTTAGAGGTGTCTTTGTTGACCACGTTTCCATTGGCGTAAGCCACGGCCAAAGCGTATAGGGCTTCGGGCAAGTTCTTTTTGGCGGCTTCACGATAGTACTTAACCGCTAGGAACTGGTCCATTTCGACCCCAAGTCCTTTGTCGTAGGCGTTTCCAAGGGCCATCTGGGCTTTTGGCAAGCCTTGATTGGCCGCCAGAAGATAATATCTCGCGGCCTCGCTGAGGTCTTTTTCCACCCCATGACCTTGCGAGTAAAGGGTGCCCATGGCAAATTGGGCCTCGGGTAAGTTTTGCTCTGCGGCCAGACGAAAGAATGTATGAGCTTCTCTATAGTCCTTTTTACAGGCAAAGCCGCTATGATAAAATGAGCCCACCACGAACTGGCCCATAGGGTTACCACGCCTGGCCGCGGTATTGTAGTGTTCTAGAGCCTTGGTCAGGTCAGGCTTGACTCCTTGGCCGCATAAGTAGGCAACGCCTAAAAAAGTATGGGCCATGGTCACGCCCAGTTTGGCCGCTTGGCTTAAATACTTAACCCTTTCTTCCGGCTCGACGTCGTAATATTCGGCCAAACAGATGGCGATACCTAAACTGGACATGGCTTTGTCATGGTCATTTTTGGCGGCCATCTTCCAATACTGGTAAGCTTTGGTCACTTCCTGAGCGACGCCTTCGCCTCGATAGTACATGTCTCCTACTTGGTTCTGGGCGAAAGCGTGCCCTTGGTCGGCCGCTTCCTTGTACCAGTAAAAGGCATTGGCTAGGTCAGAGGTTATAAAAGGCGCGCCATAGTAATAGACATTGCCCACCTGATACTGAGCCACGGCTAAGCCTTCCTGAGCTTTGTTGAGAACGTAGCTAAAGACCGGCATGGTGTCTATGATCATCTCCAATTTCTGGAAAAAAACCTTATCCAGCAGAGGCCTAACCTTGGTAGAACCAAGCTTATCGGCTTTAAGCCAATAATCCAGGGCTTTGGCTTCGTCTCTATCCACGCCCTCGGCATAATAATAAGCGTAACCTTCCTCCACCAGTCTATCGGCGACGACCAAATTCGGGAATTTAATGTCGTCCAAAAAGATAAGCTCATCCGTAGATTCGGTCGGATTGTCCAAACTCATTGGTCGGTTTTCCGGAGTGGGACTCTCGGACCCTGATTGACCTGAAGCCAGACCGTTTTCAGTCTTAGGGGGAGAGTTTGGCCTTGGAGTAGCTTTAGTCGGGGGTTTTTTGTTGTCAGTTTTGTCATCGGACATTAGATTCTCCTTAATGTGTTAAAATAACACAAGTAAATTTGTCTAAAGACTCTCAAAAAAGTCTTAGCGCAAAAAAACATCATTTTTTCATCTTTTACGGTAAATTAAATTCCAATGCCAAACACTTTCTAGCCCTACAAAAGGCCCCAAATAAATATTTATCCGGACATTTTTTTTGAGCTAAAATTCTTAAACCCTGGCCTTTCAAATGACCGAATTTAAGATGGTTCTCCTTGACGGCTTCCCCGACCAGGAAGTATAATGCCGACATTGGATATCTCTAGAAACACAAAGACCATCCAACTTTGTGATGGTCACCCCAGGAAACAAAGGACTATCCAAGGCCCAGGGGCTAGGGGTTATTCTTAACTTTAGTTTCTGACCAAGCGATCTCTCTTTGAAAGACTTTGGGCTTTTTCAAGGCCGCCCTGGTTTAGCTCTTAGCCCCACCAAGGTTTTTTCACTTTGGGATGATTTTGGTTCCGCCCAAAGCTTTAGTTGACTTTGGGAGGGTTGTGGTCCCGCCCAAAGCTTTAGTTGACTTTGGGAGGGTTGTGGTCCCGCCCAAAGCTTTTTTTCACTTTGGAAGGGTTGTGGTTCTGCCCAAAGCTTAGTTGACTTTGGGAGGGTTGTGGTTCCGCCCAAAGCTTTAGTTGACTTTGGGAGGGTTTGGTTCCGCCCAAAGCTTAGTTGACTTTGGGAGGGTTGTGGTTCCGCCCAAAGCTTTAGTTGACTTTGGAGGGTTGTGGTCCCGCCCAAAGCTTAGTTGACTTTGGGAGGGTTGTGGTCCCGCCCAAAGCTTAGTTGTGACTACAAGGTATCTTTCGAAAACCTGGCTAACGAAAGAAAACGGTAAATAGCGATCCCCCCGTCTGAGGCAAGCACTAATTGTATAAGCTTACAGATTATTTTTTCAAAAGTAAATAAATAAGAAATGTAAGTAAGTATATTAGATCTTATTGCCATAATTCAATAAGCGATTGAATTTGTTAAAAATACCACTTCTCCAATCTATGATTATTTTTAACAAAAGTGAGCCCTCATAATCTAAGACCCCCTTGAAAAAAAAATTATTTTTTTTCGTTTTTAGACTTTTCCAGACTCAAATTTAGGCTATCACTCGTTTCAAGTCCCAAAGCTTGCTAAAAAATTAATAACTAATTATAGTTTTAATATATATACCCGTTTAGACAATAGTCATTTTTTCTGAACTTACGATCTTATTTCAAAATCCGGCCATAGGGGATTTTGGCTGTACGGATGGAGTCTGGCCAATTTGATTAAAAGAAACAATATAATGAGACAAAAAAATACCTACAACATATTAGATCCTACAAATTTTTGTGTCATATAACGGCGGCTCCTTATTTTTATTAATACTTATTAAAGTCCTTAAAACAGAGTCCTTAAAAGAAAAAATAAGTTTTTTATAGAAAAACATATGTTTTCCCAAAAAACGGTTTTTCGCTTTTTTTGTGTCCCCAAAATACATGTCCAAAGAATACTTAAGATCTAAACTAAAGATATTCACATTAATTAAAATAATTAAAAAAACCGTTTTTTACAAAAAGGCCATTAAAAAAAATTTGCCAAAAATTGATTTTTTTTCGAGGGCCGGGCTTGGCTCCGGCCATGCTCGGAGCCAAAAAAAATCAAGCTAAAGGCCCTCATTGGGACTCACTTAAAACGCTTAAACTATCTATATTAGTGATGGTTGGCTCATGGAAAGCCAAGAACTACTAGAATTCTAGGAGGTAAGGGTTTTTTATTTTCGTTTTGCCCAAGGGACATCCTGGCCGGCCTTTTTTTTCTTTTTTCCGACCAACCCGGTTTCTTTCTTAGTTGCTTTAATTAAGGGGTCTCAAGGGAAAGGTCCGGCCTAACCCTTTAGCGGCTTAATTTTTTTGTTTTCTTTCAACAACTAAGGGTAAAATCTGACCTGACAGACCAAACCCTTGATTGGCCTTCTGTTAGCTTAAAAAGTCCCCTCATCGCGGCCGAGATTTGTCCTGGCGGTCAGTATTTTTTTACCTACAAATCCGCTTATAGAGCCAAAAGAATAGAATCCTGGTAGAATTAAGGAGCTAGAAAAAATAACCTTAATTCATAACCCAAGACAAAATTCTTGGCCTCTTTAAGAGCATTCGAGCCGCCAAAAGGCCCAGGCTATTTAGACCAATATCGCACCATAAGAAATAATGGAAATAGAGGGAATTTATAGATTAACAGCTCAAGTAAACACTTCTGGGACTTGTATAATTGGGGGGGTCTAAAAGCGGTTAATTTTAGTCATTTTTGGCTTTGGCCAGAGCAAAATTTTAGAGAGCCGATACAATGGCCAAAAAAGACGCTTAAAATAAACCTTTAAATTCAATAAGTTCCATGTAAAACTAGCCTAAAAACAATCCGTTTTATTGGTTCTTAAGAGGGCCTATTTGAAAAGACTAATTTTTTAGCGCTGTTATGAGATGGGTCATTTAACCATTCAGACCAGACTTTTTTAGCCCCTCCGGGGAGAAGACTGGCCCTTTGAGCCTAGCCACTTAATTGGCTCAGGGTAATTAGCAATTATTTTGTAATGTTAGCTCGTTTCTGGCTTTTCGTTTTGTTTTGGGCCCAACTAGCTGGAAACTAAGTTTTTTTTGTTTTCTTTGGATAGGCGGCCCCGCTATTCTATATTGGCCAGAAAGGGCCTGGAGCTGAGTTGGCCGGCCCAAAGGCTCTAACTTAAGCCCCAGGCTAGCTGCCACTTTTTTTTCGCTAATCGGGCCAAAAACGTTTATGCTTGAGCCTTAAGCTAGAAAAAATACTGGTTTGACTTTAGCTCGGTTAATTTTGTTGAAAAATTTATAACCTTTTTTATTAAACTCTTATTTAAATATTTAATTTAACTTTTTTTTAAGTTTTATTAAAATTTTGAAAAACTACCATGAAATTAAAAACCACTTCTATTTGTTTGTTCGCCCTGGTCCTTTTTTTTAGCCTTGGCTTTGTCCGGTTGGGCAGGGCCGCTAACCAGATTACTTATTCCACCCAAGACAATCCCAAGACCAATGGGGTGGTTTTTTCCGTAAACTACCCCGCCGACTATGAGTTTGTCGATAACCCCTCTTACCCATCGCAGCTATTCGTGGCCTATACTAATGAACCGGAATTTCCAACGGTCATGGGAGTAATTATTAACCCGGTTCCAGAATCCTTACCGGAGTTTTCTTTCAAAGATTTTGATGAAGAAATGGTCACCAAGTGGGTAAACGATTCCTTGGCCGTGCCGGGCACCAATCCTCAAATTCTAAAAAAATTAAAAACCAGCCATAAAGGCCACGACGTTATCAGGGCTTCGGGCATGGTGGATCAAGTTCTTTTGGATGAAATCCAGCCCTCAATTGAAGAACTTCTTTTCGTGACCTATAAAAATTTAAACATAACCTTGGTTTGTACGGTTTTTAACTCACAAAAAAATCTAAATATTTTAAAGCATTTTTACGATCGTGGTGGTTTTCAACCCTGTAACGATTTTTTCTCCAGCCTCACCTTGCCTTAATATTACATTGTCCAACCAAGACAACTTAGTTCAAAAATTCCCAGGATATTGCTGGAGGTTAACTCTTTTGAGTTTATAATATTTTCATGAAAAACTTAAAAAAAATTACTTGCCCTTGGTTTTTTGCCATAATTTTCTTAATCTCCACTCTTACCATGGGATCGTTTGTTTTTGAAGACCAGCTAGAAGCCAGAAGTTTTGAAAAAACCGGCGCTCCCCCAGAGTTGGCCCCTTGGGTCCCCTGGGTCCTTTACGATCAGTTAAATAAACTCTGTCCGAAAAACCCCACTAGTTCCAGCCCTGAATGTGTCTGGCCCATTAAGCTCAAAATCGAGGTCGACCGGGCCGGTGGCACTTTCGAAGGCCTTTGGGAGGTTAGGGCAGACTCATGGATCCGTTTGCCCGGTCAGATCGGGGCTTGGCCCATTGAAGTGACCGATGAGTTTAGTGAGCTGTCTAGTGGTCAAGATGGGGCTTTCGGTCTTGGCCCAAGGTACGCCCTTGGCCAAGAGGGGCTAGTTTTCCAAGCCCCGCGGTCAGACCAGAGTGTTTCTACTGACTTAACTAGTGAATCTGTGGCCATTAAGCCTTCGGGGCCAGCTGGCCCACCAGACCTTAATGGATCAGCGCCTCAGCCCATCGCCGTTACTGGAAATTACCCCATGGTCAAGCTCTCACCAGGGCGGCACCTAATTAAGGGACATTTTTCCTGGAAGGTTCAGCCAAAAACCTTAACTTTGCCATTGGGCCCGATCTTGGACCTGACCGTCTCTGGCACGAAAAAATTTTTTCCGGTTTTGGATGACCAAAATTCGGCCGGAACCACTAATCTTTGGCTGGACGATAAGCCGGTTGGCTTAAATGATCATAGCGGCCTTGAGGATTCGGAGAATTCCCCCTCAGCCTCTGAACAAAACAATTTACGGGTTCAAATCGACAGACTTTTGGTTGACACTCAACCCATGACCGTTATTACCCGGGTCAGGTTAACGGTCAGCGGCGCCTTTAGGGAGGAGATGATCAAACAAGTCCTTTTGCCCGATACCACCCCCACGGTTTTGACCTCTCCCGTTCCGGCCAGGCTGTCTTCGGAGGGCCTTCAGATCCAGCTCTCCCCTGGCGTTCACGATATTTTCATTCAAGGCCGGATTAACCTAGATATTGAAAGCCTGGGACCGGTCGGCTCTCTCTACGGGTCCGAGACCTGGACCTTTATTCAGCAGCCCACCCTGAGGCAAGTTGAGATAGACGGGGCCGGGCAAGTGGATCCCACCTTAGTCGATCTGCCCTGGGGAAGCTCCTATCCATGGAATTTGATCAGAGACGATCAAGGGCGAAGAATGGCTTTGAGTTTAAACTCTCTACCCATCTATCAACTTGAACCTGGAGATAGTCTACGCTTTACCGTCCTTCGCCGGGGCGATCCAGAACCTGGTCCTGACATCTTGGAATTGACTAGAGCCTGCTGGCTAGATTTTGACGGCCTTGGTTTAACTTGCCGCGACGATTTAAACGTCAACATGAGGAGAAGTTCTTACTTGGCCGTAAAACCGCCTTTCGAACTTGGGCAAGTCAGCCTCAATGGCGTACCGCAGGTTATTTCCTGGCAAATCGACTCCCAGGGAGAAAAGATCCCCGGCCTCCAATTAAGGCAAGGCCAGGTCAAATTAAAGGCCGATCTAAGACTGGAACCCTTTGACGGACTTCTTCCAGCCTCGGGCTGGGATCAAAGTCTTCACTCCCAAGAATTGCTGTTTCATTACCCACCCGGTTACAACCTTTTCTATGTTGACGGGGCCAAGGTTTCCGACGAACACGGCTATCCAACTTCCTGGTGGGATCGCTGGTCAAATCTCGATCTCTTCATCGTTCTGGCCATTACCATAGCCATGTTTAAGCTCTTTGGTCCATTTTGGGCCCTTTTGGCCGCGGTGACCTTGGGCCTCAGTTACCACGAATTTATGTCACCCCGGCTGGTTTTTCTCCACGTTTTAGGGGCCACGGCCTTACTCTCGGTCCTGCCCGCCAGCGGTAAGGCTAGATTCACGGTTAGATCTTGGCGCTTTATTTCTTCAATATTTTTAATTGTCGTCTCGATCGCCTTCGTAATCAACCAGGCCAGGGTGGCTATTTATCCTCAGCTTTACCCTGTTTATGCTTCCAAGGGTTCTTGGGTCTATCCGATTACCAACCGCTTATCTCCTGGCCAAGGCCTGGGCACTGACCATTATGGCCAAGAGGCTACTTCTAGCGATTATGACGGCGATTATGAGGATTACGACAAGCCGCCGGTTCCCATGGCCATGGACCTATCCAAACCACAACCAGTCTATGAGGCCGAGTCAATGGACATGGGTAGTTCCATTGGTTTGGAAAGTTCCTTGGCCGCCGATAGAGCCCCCTCAACCCAGTCGTCTCAAAGGTCGGGAAGCCAGGCTCTTAGACAAACCAAGCCGGGGCCCCAAAAACAAAATAGCCTAATCATGGTCGCCCCCGAGGCCAAGGTCCAAAACACTCTCCCCAGACCAAACTGGGATTTTAGATACCTTTACCTTGACTTCAATAGTCAAGTTTCAAAAGATCAAACGGTAAAATTGCTTTTTATGGGCCCCAAGCTCTCTAGGTTAATTTGTTTTCTAAGAATTTTGCTAATGAGTTATCTGGTTTTGGCCATCATTTGCTCAAGGGGCGCCCTAAAATTCGGCGGCTTTTTAGGCAAAATCATGCCCAAGCCTTGGTTGGCCAAGGCCCAAGACCCCAAAAGCCATGGCCCCAAAAACCAAAACTCCCCAGACCCAGCCGACCAAAGCCAGGCCGTCCCTGGCCAGGTCGCCCCTGACCAGGCCGCCCCAGCCCAGACCTTACCATCGGCTGACTCAAACAAACCGGATTTAAGCCTTTCCGAGCTCAAAAATGGGTTAACCAAGGCCGCGGTGGTTTTGGCTTTGGTCGGGGCCATGCTTTTGATGTCCGCGCTGGGCTTGGCCTTTAGTAAAACCGCTAGGGCCGATACCGAGAAATGGAGCGCCTATCCGCCCCAGGAAATTTTACTCGAATTACAAAGAAGACTCCTGACCGATGATCACGATCCCCGGATTGGCTTAACCAGTCTGACCATGTCAGTTCCTCAAAAAGGTTACTTAAGAATCAGCCTTTTAATCCAAGCCCAAAACGAAGTCATGGTGGCCTTACCCAATCTGGACCCCATGGTTTTTCAGCCCACGGCCGTGGTCTTGGCTGACGGAGAAAGTCTACCTTTAATGACCAGTAATGAAGGGTCTAGATATGTTTTGCTTCCCAAGGGTATCCAAACCGTTGATTTTGAAGGTCGCCTAGCCGAAATTGAAAATTTTCAATTGACCTTTAACTCAAATTTTTTACCCCAAAGGGTGGAGCTTATGGATCTACCCAATTGGTTTTTCACTGGTTTGGATCAAAACGATCACCCTCAGGGCAATTCTATTAACGTATTTACTGACTTTAAGCCAGAAAAGCCAGAAGATTTAAGCGAAAATAAGGACCAGGCCAGCCCCTCCCCGGACCAAGGCGGGGCCCCGGGCCAAAGCCCCTCCGCGGCTGAAAGCGGCCAGTCAAGCCAAAGCGACGCCTCGGAGCCGGGCAGCTCATCGGGCCAAGGCGGATCTTTTTCTAGTGGCCCTGACGGTTTCCAAGGGGCCTTAAAACCTTTCTTCATGGTTGAAAGAACCTTATCTCTCGGCATTGAGTGGAAAATCTACACCACGGTTTCGGCTTTTGACCCAATCCTTAGTCCCTACACCTTGAACTTGCCCCTTTTGGCCGGGGAAAAGCCAACCACCATGGGCTTAACCATCAAAGACGGCCAAGCCACCTTGAGTTTTAACCCAGGGGTCAGGCAAATTTCCTGGGAGTCGGATCTAGACATTAATTTAGAAAAACCTATAGAACTCACCGCCCAAAGCGGACCTTACACCGAAAGCTGGACTTTGGACGCGGCCAGTTTCTGGCGGGTGGAATCATCTGGGCTAACTCCCATCTATAACCTGGCCCCCTCTGGTTACTGGAACCCCAAATGGCGCCCCTGGGCCAATGAATCGGTAAAAATAGCCGTAAGCCGCCCCGAACCCGTCCCAGGCCGCTTTTTGGTGGTTGACGGCGCCAATTTGGAAGTATCGTTGGGAGAAGAAAACCGTCATAACCAACTGACTTTATCCCTTCGAAGTAGCTTTGGCGGCCCCTTCGCCTTTGACCTGCCAGCCGGATCCGAGATTCAGACCCTGACCATGGATAACCAGAACCTGCCCTCATCATCGATGAGCGGCCCCAAAGTGGTTTTACCCCTTACCCCAGGCGATCACTCGGTCATGGTTAGCTGGCTTGAGACCAAGTCCATTTCCACCATTTCCACCAGCCCGGCCTTAAATCTCGATTTGGCCGCGGCCAATATCACTGTTAACATAAAAACTCCCCAAGACCGATGGACCTTATTCGCCCGGGGTCCGGTTCAAGGTCCGGCCGTGCTATTTTGGTCCATGGCCGGGGCGATTTTGATTATCTCCCTTTTCCTGGGCCGGGTAAAAATAACCCCCCTGGGCACGGTTTCCTGGTTCTTGCTTTTTTTGGGTCTGGCCCAATTGCACATTTTCTTTGGCCTACTGGTGGCCGGCTGGTTACTGGTTTTTGGCCTAAGGGGCACCCGAGATCGAATAAAGAAAAACTCATCATTTAACTTAACCCAAATTGGGCTAGTCATATGGACCATCCTGGCCCTCTTGGCCATATACAATGGTCTTCGACACGGTTTACTTGAAGCCCCGGTCATGGCCGTCACCGGCTACCATAATTCCTCGGACCATAACCTTTATTGGTTCGTTGACCGGGCCTCCGGGGCTTGGCCCGAGGCCAGTGTCATAACCATCCCCGATCGCTACTATAGCTACTTTATGTTGGCCTGGGCCCTATGGCTGGCCATCTCTCTCATTAGGTGGATGAAGTGGCTATGGAAATGTTTTTCCCACCAAGGTTTTTGGGCCGCCCCCAAACGCGCCCTTAAATTCACCGGGCCCCCGCCCGGCTCGCCGCCTCCAAACTACCCCGGGCCGCCCATGGCCCCGCCCTGG
>JAITJP010000262.1 GCA_031278835.1 Deltaproteobacteria bacterium | reverse complement strand
GGCAAAAGCCAATAGTCGTTTTCCAAGACCATTGAGGCGGCGATCAGGTCAAAATCGGACAGACGCCGGCGGCTTTCCAAAGACAAAGGGGCCTTGGCCTGATGGCCCGGGTCTAAAGCGAAAAATCGCTCTCCCAGGGCCGCTTGACTTTGGGCCAGAAACCGATAAACCCAGAGATAACCCAGCGAAGACATGCCGGTGTGATAATCGCCGGGCCAGACCAAGGCCACGGCCAGGCGCCCGCCTCGATCCCGTTTTACCGCCCCAATCTCCTGGGGCGGTGATTTGAAAGGCCGGGGCCATTTTGGCCGTGATATTCGGGCTTCTTTGATTTCCCGTTTATTGTTGGCCCCCTGACCATTGGCCGAAAATAAGGCCATTTTCTTGGGCAAGTCTTAATTTATCTTTTCATGCATGTAGTCGGGGTCACTGTCCTTTCTGGCTTCGGACAAACCGCGATTGGCCTGGCCCAACTTGGGCCGGGCTTCTGGCATGGTCCGGATTGGTGGGCTCGACTTGGGCATCCCGGGAAAATGGGCCACGGAGATGTTGTTGGGCTGGTACTTGTTGTTCCTGACCGTGGACGGAACTCGGCCCAAGGGAATGGAGTTTACCACCGAGGAAGGCACATGGTCCACGGGTGTTTCCAGTAACCTGACCCGGCGCTTGGCCTGCGGTAAGCGCGGTTGCTCCTGGCCCTCATGGTTGTATTGGCCCTGTTTTAAGGGCTGGCCCTGAGGGGGATACTGAGCGGCCTGGTTGGGAAACTGCCCCCGGGGCTGGCCTGGATATTGGCTTGGGCGGGCTTGACCGGCGTATTGGCCCTGACTTTGGGCTGGAACTGGGCGCTGGCCCTGAACTTGTCCCTGGCCTTGGCCCTGAACTTGTCCATGGCCCTGGCCTTGGCCTTGGCCCTGATATTGGCCTTGGGCCTGATACTGGCCTTGGGCCTGGGGGCCAGGCTGCTGGCTTGGCACGGGGCTCAAGGCGATTTGGGGCTCGGGCTCGACGTAAAGGGTGATGGGCTCTTCCTCGTCGTCATCGAGATTAACCATCGGTTCTTGGCTGTAAATATCGGAGGCCGGCAGGCCGGTGGCGATGACGGTAATTTTGACCGTGCCGGTTTCGGCCAAGGCATCGTCATAAGTGACCCCGGTCAAGACCTGAACGTCTCTGCCAACCAAACTAACCAGGTAATCATTAACGGCAGAGTGCTCCGAGGCTTTGAGATCCTTGGGAACGCACATGTTAATCAAAAGGAATTTAGCCCCAGAGATGGGCTTATTATCCATGAGCGGACAATTAATGGCCGCTTTGGCGGCCTCGATGCAGCGATCCGGGCCGCTGGCCTCGCCAACGCCCATGATGGCCAAACCCTTGGCCGAAAGGGCCGTCTTGATGTCGGCGAAATCCAAGTGGATGAAGCCGGGATTATAAATCAGGTCGGTCACGCAACTAACCGCTCTAAAAAGGACCATGTCAGCCTTGAGTAAAATATCATGGTAAGACAAGTCTGACCAAGTTTCCAAGAGCTTGTCATTGGAAATGGTAATGAGCGAATTACTGACGGCCAAGAGCTCTTCATAGGCCTTCTTGGCTTTTTCCGGCCGGCCCAATTCATTTTTATAGGGCAAAACCACCACCGAAACCACCAGGGGCGGCTTTTTCTGCTTGGTCAAATGCTCAACCACGATCGGAGCGGCTCCGGTGCCGGTACCGCCACCCAGGCCGGCCGTAACGAAGACCATGTGGGCGTCGCCGATTTCATTGATAATCTCGGGCATGGACTCCTCGGCCGCCTCGCGGCCCACGCTCGGAATCCCCCCGGCCCCCAAACCCTCGGTCAATTGCGGACCGAGTTGGATCTTAATTGGGGCCAAGCACTGCTGCTCGAGATGGTTAACGTCGGTATTGGCGGCTATCAAAGTCGGCCCGGTCAAACCCTGCGTGACCATGGTACTAATGGCGTTTGAGCCACAACCACCCAAACCGATTATGACCAAACGGCAAGTGGTTCTGGTGATAGCCTTTTTAACTGCGTCAGCCATCGATGTTACTCCTTATGACTAAGTTCAGGGCTTTAAAAATGCCTTTAAAGCGCTTCCCAGTTTTATTAATAAATTTTTATGAAAAATTTTTGCGTTTGAGGCTAAAATATAGAATTAAATTGAACTTTACTTGATTTAGATAACCCGTGTCTTAGATAGTCTTAAAAGGTCTTGGAAGGTTTTTGGCTCTGGGCTGGTTGGGCCGGCCTCGGGCTTTAAGCATGGTTTATTTGCCAGCCATAAATAATGATTAACATCGTTAAACGATTAATTTTCATTAAAATTTTAAATAATTTTAATAGTATTAGAAAGCTTCAAACGCTTTGTCAGTGACCTTCTGACAAAATTAAACTCTATCTTTTTGCGCCTAGGCCATTGGTTTTAAACCATCTTATTTTAACTTTTTAATTTTAACAAATTGATTTCAAAAATTCAAGTAAAAAAAATTCTAGTCAATGATATCAGGTCAGCCTTTCAAATAAAACACTGATTTT
>JAITJP010000221.1 GCA_031278835.1 Deltaproteobacteria bacterium | reverse complement strand
ACCAAGCTTCGCAAGAACTTGGGCGGCATCAAGGAAATGATTCGCTTACCCGGCGCCATTTTCGTCATCGATCCCAGAAGGGAAAATATCGCCACGGCCGAGGCCAGGCGCCTGGGCATTCCCGTGGTGGCCGTGGTTGACACCAATTGCGACCCCGACGAGGTCGATTACATCATCCCCGGAAACGACGACGCCATCAGAGCCATAAAGCTCATGGCCTCCAAGATGGCCGACGCCTGCTTGCTGGGCCGGTCCAGGTACGAGGAATCCATGAGAGGCGGCGCCGGCGCCCCCGACAAAGACGAGGAAGGCTCGGTCGATCGGGCCGCCGCTGACAAGGGCAGCCTCGATCGGGGCGGCTTGGTGGTCGAGTACAAGACCCCCAAGACCCAGAGCGCCCCCGAGAGCTCGGCCCAGCCGGTTCAAGCCCCGCCCGCCAAGGCGCCCGAGGTCACGGCTGAAGCTGAGACCGCCACCCAGGCCGCTCTTGAGGCGGCTTTGGAGATGACTACCGAGGCCCCAGCCCAGGCCGACCAGACGCCTTCGGCCCCTGAAAAGGAAGCGGAAAGCGTCGATCCCTTGGCCGCTTTGTTGATGGAACCGTTGACTCAGCAAGTCCCCGGTCCGGACGAAGACCAAGGCGAAAAGAAAGAAGGCTAAGGGTTTTACGTCATCTGGGCGAGAACTTTTTTTTCAGCCCGGTGACGCGAATCGAGGCGCCGAAAAGTCCTTATTGACTTTTTGGCGCCTTGAGGGATGATGAGGATTTTTTTGGGAGCCGGGTTTGGGCCGAAAAGGCCAAGCCCGGCCGATCGGGAGAAAGACAAAATGGAAATCACTTCCAAAATGGTAAAGACTTTACGGGAGAAAACAAACGCCGGCATGATGGATTGCAAGAAAGCCTTGATAGAGTGCCAAGGCGACATCGACAAGGCGGTCGATTGGCTGCGGCAAAAAGGTCTGATGACCGCCCGCAAAAGGGCCAGCCGGGCCACCCGCGAGGGCTTGGTCCTAACCAAAGTGACCCAAGACTCAAAGATCGGGGCCGTGGTCGAACTTAACAGCGAAACAGACTTCGTCTCCAAGATGGATTCTTTCAAGGACATCACCCAGTCCTTGGTTGGTTATCTGGCCTCGGCGCCCCAGGCCCCCGAGAGTGTCGCGGAGCTTTTGGAAGCCAAATGCCCCACCTGCGGCGAAAAATTTGAAGAAGTCATTAACCGGGCCGTGGGCACCACCGGCGAAGTCATAAGGCTTAGGCGTTTTAAGGTCATTAAGGCCGGTCCAAACGGCTTGGTCCACGGCTACGTTCACGCCGGCGGCCGGTTGGGCGTTTTAATCGAACTGGAAGTCGAAAAGCTTGGCCCGGAGGCCGAGGCCCTGGCCCACGATCTGGCTATGCACATCGCCGCCTCCAATCCCATGTGCGTCAAGGTTGAACACCTGCCCGAGGACTTTTTGACCAAAGAAAAGGCCTTTCATGAAGCCAAGAGCAGAGAAGAGCTCGAGGAAAAAATCAAAAAGAACCCCAAAATGCCGACCAATATCGAGGACGTTTTGGTTAAAATAGTCGACGGTAAGATGAAAAAAAGCTTTACCGAGCTGGTCCTTTTGGAGCAATCTTACGTTAAGGACCCGGCCAAAACCGTGACCGCTTTGATAAAAGAAGCTTCCAAGGAACTGGGGCAAATCGATATCGTCTCCTTTGTCCGCTTTCAGCTGGGCGAAGAGATTGAAGGCGAAAACGCTTCCGAGGAATAACCAAAATCCGGGCGGAACTGATTTTTGGTTCCGCCCAGGACCACTGGTGTCAAAAAAATGGTTTACCGATACAAGACCGTCCTACTAAAGCTCTCCGGCGAGGCTCTCCAAGGCCAAACCGGTTTTGGCTTGGATCCTGACACCGTTGACGACATAGCCAGTCAAATCGCCGAGGTCAGCCGAGACGGCGTTCGCATGGGACTGGTTATCGGCGGAGGCAATATTTTTCGGGGCCTGGCCCTATCCGAGCGCGGCCTTAACCGGGTCACCGGGGATCACATGGGCATGTTGGCCACGGTCATAAACTCCTTGGCCATGCAAGACGCCTTGGAAAGACAAGGTCTGGAGACCAGGGTTCAAAGCGCCATCAGGATGGTGGAGTTTTGCGAGCCCTTCATAAGGCGCCGGGCCATCAGACATTTGGACAAAGGCCGGGTGGTCATCTTCGCCGCCGGTACCGGTAATCCTTACCTCACCACCGACACGGCCGCCGTCCTTAGGGCCAGTGAAATTGGGGCTGACGTCATCTTAAAGGCTACTAAAGTTGATGGTATCTATGATAGTGACCCTAAAAAGAATAAAGACGCCATACTTTACGAACATATTAATTACATGGAATTCATTAAGTTAAGACTTCGGGTTATGGACACCACGGCCATTTCCCTGGCCATGGAAAACAAAATTCCGACCATAGTTTTTAACCTCCAGATAAGAGGCAACATAAAGAAAACCATTTCCGGGGAACCCATAGGCACTTTGGTTAACGACGCGGTTTAGCCCAAAACGAGTTTCTGGCCAAGGCCGCGCTTTGGCCCATGACTTTTTTGTCGGGTTCAGGTCCCCCCTCGACTTGGCCTTTAAACGGTCAAATTGGGCCCTCAGAGCCCCTCCAAGGGCTTGATTCACCCGTTTACCCCAATCCGGAGGCCAAAGGCCGCCACGGGCTTATTTGACCCCTTTACGGGCCGATGGGCCAAATGGCCTATTCGCCCCCATAAAAAAAATTTTTTTGGTTTTACTTTGAGCTTTTACTGGGCCGGCTTGCTTAAAATCGCTCCCACGATTTGGCCGACCTTTTAGGCGACTTTTTCCTATGGTTACCATATGGCCTAATCGCCTCCCTGGCCAAACTTTTCTTAAGCTTGGCCAGGGTCAAGCTTAAGCTAAACCAAGGTTGACTTGGGCTAAGTTTGACCTATTTTGAGTTTAACCTTAACTTGGCCAGGATTGATAAAATTCCCATTGGAGTTTATTTATCCGTTTTACCACTAAACATGGGTTATAAATATGACAGAAGAAATTTTTGAAGACCTTAAGGCCCGGATGGAAAAGACTTTGGAATCCCTGGGACGCGATTTTAAGAAAATTAGAACTGGACGGGCCACCCCGGCCCTTTTGGACAATTTGACGGCCAATTACTACGGGACCCAGACGCCCTTGACCCAGATGGCCTCGATCACGGCCCCGGAGGCCAGATTATTGGTCATCCAACCCTGGGACGCTTCGGCCATCTCGGAGATCGAGAAAGTCATCCTCAAAAGCGAACTGGGCTTAACTCCCCAAAGTGACGGCAAGGTCATCCGGATAAACATTCCGCCCCTTAGCCAGGAAAGGCGTAAAGAACTGGCCAAAATGGTCAAGAAAAACGCCGAGGAGGCCAAAGTGGCCATACGGGCCATCAGGCGAGAGGCCAACGATACCTTAAAGGAACAAAAAAAGGCCAAGGAAATCACTGAAGACGCCTGCGCCAAGGCCGAAGTCCAGGTCCAAAAAATCACCGACGGTTACGTCGAAAAGGTTGACAAGGCCGCGGCCGCCAAGGACAAGGAGATCCTCGCGTTCTAAGGCGATTAACCAAAACCCGATGGCCAAAAACCGCCCTCGGGTAGAACTTAGGAACAAAGGGGCCTATGAAACATAATCGCCAGGGCCTAAGACCGGCCCAACTGGCGGTCATCTACGCGCTGGCCGCGATTTTGATACTCATTAACCAAGCCGACGGCGTGGCCGGTTGGCTTGAAGATATCGGCCGCTCCGGACAAAGCCCCGTTCACGCTTGGTTTATGGATCTGGCCGACGAGGTTCGCTCGGTTTCCGAGCGAAGCGGGCTTACCACCGTCTCCAATGGCGAGTCCAAAATCCTGGAGGCCATGACCCCCAAGTGGGAGGTGGGTAATCTCTCTCGGGCTAAAAACCCTGACCCGCCGGAGCCAGGCCCTTTACCAGCCCCCCCAAAGCCCAGCCCCCCAAACCTTTCCGCTTCCCAAAAGCCCCAGGCCTCGCCCCAAGCTTCTTGGCCAAGCCAGGCTTCTTCCCCAGCCAACTCGCCTCCAACGGCCCAAAACCAAGCGCCTTTCACTCCCGACCAGGCCTTAGCCGCCCCTTCGGCCGGATCGCCCCCTTCGCCCTCCCCGGGCCCCGAAAACCTAAACACTTTAAGCGATTCAAACATAATCGGACCGGAGGGCCTCTTGGTGGCCTCGGTCGGGCCGGCCTCCATCTACGATACCGATCTCCAAGACCTGGCCATCCCCCTATTGCCGGGCCGGCCCGGTTCGGCCCAAGAGTGGTCCAGACCTGGCTTTAAAAGCGACCAGCCCATCCAAAAGGTCCTCTTGACCGGCGACTCCATGATGATCGAGGGTATTGGCCCGCCCTTGGAGAGATACTTTAAGGCCATCGAGGGAATCGAGGTCAGCCGCAAGGGCCAATACTCAACCGGCCTTTGTCGCCTGGATTACTTTGACTGGTTTAGTTTTCTCAAAGAAATTTTGGTTGAAAAAAAACCCGATCTGGTCGTAATCACCCTGGGGGCCAACGATACCCAGGACATCGTCTTGGAAAACCGCAAGCGCCTTATGGTGGCTACCGATCCTTGGAACGAAGCTTACGCCGAACGGGTGGGTAAACTCATCTCCATAGCCCACGAGGCCGGGGCCAGAATGCTCTGGCTGGGCCTACCCATTATGGGCCGAGAACCCTATAACGCCAGGGTGCAAAATTTAAATAAAGTTACCCAAGAAGTCTGCGATAAGGCCGAAAACTGCTTATTTTGGGACGCCAGCTCCTCTTTAACTGACAAAAACGG
The DNA here is from genome assembly GCA_031278835.1 of Deltaproteobacteria bacterium. Lineage (GTDB taxonomy): Bacteria > Desulfobacterota > Desulfarculia > Adiutricales > Adiutricaceae > JAIRNQ01. The sequence continues at coordinate 1,483 of JAITJP010000221.1, read as the reverse complement.
TAAATACGGTTCTTTCATAACCGTAAAAGATGGCCGTCACGTCAAAGTCAGGGCCAAAGACTCGATCCACTTAACCGACGAGGGCGGCAAACAAATGCTGTCCGACCTCCTGGACGACAGCCCCTTCCTAACGGCCGAGTATCTACAAAACCCGGCCGCCCTGGCTTTCCAAGCCACCACGGCTGACCAAGCCTCCTCGGCTTTCCAAGCCCCCTCGGCCGGCCAAGCTCCCGCCCTGGCCCAAGGCGCCCCGGAGATGGCCTCCGAGGCCACCTCAGGCCCGGCCCTTTCCGACCAAGTCATAACCATTAAGGCCGTGACCTCAAGCGGCGGGGTCATCCCCGAAACCGGGCCCAGCCTGGTGGCCCAAAACCAAGCCCCAAACCAGGGCTTGGCCCCCAGCGACCCGGCCCAAGCCGAAAGTTCCCTTCGCTTTACCCAATACACTCCGGCCCAGGGTCCCAACAAAGAGGCCGCCTCCCTGGGCACCTTTAAGCTCACCGAAACGGCCATTAACCGGGTCGGGCGGGACAAAAGTTCTTACCTGGCCGCCGTGCCCACCAAAACCCCCCGCGAAAAACTTCCAGCCATAATCCTCCTTCATGGCGCCGAGGGTGACCATAAGTCCTTTTCCAAAGGCCTGGGCCGGGCGCTCCTGGACATGGCTTCCAAAAACGGGGTCATCTTCATCATGCCCAACGGCGATGCCTTTGGCTGGTACCTGGACAGTCCCCTCAAAGGCGATAGCCAATTGGCCTTCCACGTCATGAACGAAGTTCTGCCCGACGCCTTGGAACGTTACCCCATTGACCCCAATCGCCTAGCCATCTTGGGCATCTCTATGGGCGGTCACGGGGCCCTGACCCTGGCCCTCAATAACCCCGGCCGTTTTAAGGCCGTCTCTCTCCTAAGCGCCGTCATTGACCTGGAAAGCCACAAATCAAACTCCACTCTGGACCGCTACCTTCGCCTGGCCGAAATTCTGGGCCCCCCGGAGCTGGCCCGCGAGGCTTGGCGTCAACACTCGGCCTACTTCCTAACCAGAAAAAAAGCCCAATCCTTTGAAAACCTGCCCCTAATCATGTCCATCGGTACTTCCGACAAACTCTGCTTAGCCGAAAACAGACAATACGATCGACTCCTAACCGAACTGGGCCTTAAACACTGGTACCTTGAGCGCTCCGGTGACCACGGTTGGAACTTCTGGAAGGCCGAGTTCCCCACCCACTTGGCCTTTTTGATGGAAAATATTTGATGGCTTGTAATTAATTATTTGGTTGCGAGATTGGGCGGTGCTTTTTGGCCAGGGGGCCTGGGAAGTCTTGCCGGATGGGGGTTTTGGCGAGGAGTCGTTAGTAAGTCTTGCTAGTTGGGGATTTTTTAAACAAGCGATTATTTTTGGCCTTTAAGAATTTTGAATCTAAAAATAGAGAAAAAGCCTTGTCAGATGGGGATTTTTGAAACAAGATGAAAAATTTTGTCA
>JAITJP010000152.1 GCA_031278835.1 Deltaproteobacteria bacterium | reverse complement strand
TTAGGCGAGCTGGCAACCTTGGGGCGGAAATGAAATTTTGGGTAGACCAGGCCGATTCGGTCAAAGCTTGGTCTCCAAAGATTGAAAAGGTGGCCTGTTTCCCGTTTTTTGAAAAACTTCGGCAAGATAAGTCTATTTCTAGATTTACTCGTTTCATCATGTGGGCAGCGGACTTTCTGAAGCGAACCAAGTTTGTTCTGGTCAGGTGGTAGTTCTATGGTGGCCAGATACTGCCTAGCCTAAGCTGAATTGGCTTAGGTCAATAAGTTTTTTGGGCGGTTTTTTTGGCCTCAGGCCGGGCTGGGCTAGGATTTTTCGGCCAGTAACCATGACTAGGGCTGGCCTGGGATTGTCAGAGTGTTTAATTATTCTTTATGGAGCTTGAAAATGAAAAAAGTAAAGGCTTTTTTGGTTATTTGTCTTGTTTTAGGCTTTTTATTCGTAGGTAAAGTTGATTCAGCCTTCTCCCAACAACCCTACCAAGGTGATCTCTATATAAATATTAAACATGTTTTTAGTATTTGGGATGATCTTGAAATTTATAATCAATATTTTCTAGCTAATATACTTACCTTCGAAGAAGAATCTAATTTTCCGAAAATTGAAGAATTAATAATCACCACCCCTGTTGGAGACATAAAATTTCCATTCAATAATATATCAATAGACCCAAATAAGCCCTTAGTTTTAGGATCCTTAAAAAGCCCCATGAACATTGAAAAATTTATCATTATAAAAGCCGTGGCCAAAATTGGCGGTATTTTTTATGATATTACCGATACAGTTTATCCTAGTGAGCAATTTCTCTTTGAAATTGTAAAACTTTCTGATGAAAATAGTTCTTGCCCGCCAAAATTATTAGATTTTAGCATCGGACAAGGAATATTCGCTGGATTTGAGTGTGGAGACTATTGCCATACCATTATAGAAGTTGACGGAGAACTTGAAGATTTTTATCATAGGCCAAATTTAGCTTATTTTTTCGAAAATGAAGCAAATATAGGTAAGAAAATAAAATTTATGATTGAAATAAAACAAGTTTTGATGTATGAAGGTGAATCAACCGATTCGAGTTTATGCGCTCAAAAAGGGGTTATTAATAACGTAATTGTTTTGCCAAAATAAAGGGCCCGCCTAAAGCTTCAGGGTCCAAAAAGAGTCTGGCCGTAATCGCTCAAAATCGCCCCTAGCCGGCTTGGGCTGACTAGTAGTTCCTTAGACCATCTTGGGCTGACTAGTAGGTCCTTAGACCATGGGCTCAAGGCCCCACAGGGCTCCTAGGCCCCTTGTCTATGTTGATTATTTTAAAGATGATCTTTATAGGCAATATTTTATAGCGGATATAAAATATATGGACCAGTCCAAGAATAGTAGAATTGAAGATTTTGCACGACTAATTATGGAACTATATTTTTCGCGCCTAACCAATTGAAAGACCCAGCCGAACTCATGGTTTTAGGAAACTTATTTGCTCCTATAAAGATTGAAAAATTTACTATCATAAAAGCCGAGGCCTGGATTGACGGCATTTTATATGATCTAATGGATAAAATTATTCCTAGAAATGATTTTATCTTTGAAACAATTAAGCTATCTGATAAAAATAGGATTTGCCCGGTCAAAGTATTGGATTTTAGCGCCTAATAAGGCAGTTTCACTGGAGTTAAGTGCCAGGGCTTATGTCATACCATCATAGAAGTTAATGGAAAACTTGAAGATTTTTATTATCAAACAAATTTAGAATATTTTTTTGATAATGAGGAAAATATTGGTAAGAAAATAAAATTTAACACTGAAAAAAGACAAGTTTTGAGGTCGATTGGTTAAGGAGCCAAGGCCAGCCTCTGCTCGGAAGCTAATTTTATTACTAATTTAATCGATCTCTCAAATTAAATGGAAAAGCTAAGTAAACTTCATTTAAAGATAGGTGTTTTTTTAGAGCCTGGCCTCCCTTGGGGGCCTTTTTATGATTGGCTCAGAGCAAAAAAAAACCCTCGCGACCGCTGGCGGGGGCTTTTTAAGTTTTATTGTCTAATCAAGTTAGAAATAGCTTAGAAGAAATTTTGGTAACCAGAGAAAAAAAATCTTGTAAGCTATTGAAATTATTGGCGCGCCCGGCAGGATTCGAACCTGCGACCTACGGATTCGTAGTCCGGCGCTCTATCCAGCTGAGCTACGAGCGCGTACGCCAAGGTCTAGGGGCTTTAAGCCCAGGCTGACCTCAAGCAAGAGGAATTTATAGCATATTGGTATTTTTGTGTCAAGAAATATTTTTGCTTTAAGCAAAGGGGGAGGATTTAGGGTGAGCCAGATTGGGGAAAAGCCTGAAGTTGAGCCTGAAGTTAAGCCTGGGGGCCTGGTTAGTACCGGGCCAAAGGGCTTGATTTTAGAAACGCCCCTGGGGCCCATGGAAGCCAGGGCCGAGGCCGGGGCCTTGGTTTATTTGGGCTTTGGGCTAAGTGCTGGGGCCTGGGGGCTAAGGCAGAGTCAGGCGGATTTGAGAGAGGAGCAGCCCTTTAAAAGCTTATGGCTTTGGCTTAGGGAGTATTTTGCGGGAAAGGAGCCGACCATTGAGGTTAAGATGAGCTTTAAAGGCACTGATTTTCAAAAATTAGTTTGGCGGGAGTTATTAAAGATTCCCTTTGGAAAAGTGACCAGCTATGGAGAGTTGAGTAAAGTGGTTTTTAAGGCCCTGGGCCGGGCCACGGGCTCAGGGCGGGCCATCGGCCAAGCCGTGGGCCGAAACCCCTTGGCCATCTTGGTGCCCTGTCATCGGGTTTTGGCGGCCTCGGGCCAATTGGGCGGCTATGCCTCGGGACTGGTTAATAAAAAAGCCCTTTTGGAGATTGAAGGCTGGCGGGGGGAAAATATTTTAAAGCGAAAATAACAGACGCTTTAAGCGGCTGTTTTTTTCGTTTTAAAAGGGAAAGTCCTCGCTTAGGCTTAAGTCGGGAGTCTCAAGGGTAAGTGGGGCTTTGGCCGTTTGTTGGATGGTCAGGCCGGCCACGACGATGGCGGCTATGGGGCGAACCGGGCAGGCTTTTTGGCAAGCCCCGCAACCAATGCAAAAATCAGTATTCATGGTCGGTTCGTCCTGACCCGAGGGGCCCGGGGCCATGCGCACCGAGCCGGTCGGGCACAGCTCAGCGCAGGCCCCGCAGCTGGTGCGGTTTTTTATGACCAGGCACTCGGGGCGATTCAATTGAGCTAGGCCCAGGCGGGTTAGCCTTTTGGCCTCAAGGGATAGGGGCCTGAGGGCCCCGGTGGGGCAGACTTGGCCGCAGATTAGGCAATCGTATTGGCAAAAGCCCTGGTAGGGTTCTATGAGGGGTTTGGCCGTAAGAACCGGGACCAGCGAGTGACTGGGCTGGATGGCCCCATTGGGGCAAGCCGAAACGCAGGTATGGCAAAGGCTGCAGTGGGCGTTTAGGTGAGCCAGGGACAGGGCCCCGGGCGGCAAGATGGGCGCGGGGGGGGCTTGACCAAAAGTCCTGACCCGGAGCTCTGGGGAGGTCAGGTAAGCCCCGGCGGCTAGGGCCCCGGCGCTGGCTAGTTTCAGAAAGTGGCGGCGGCCGGCCGGCGGCCTAGTTATTAAGCCGTAAGTCATGGAGCCATTGGGACAGACCGCGGCGCACTCCAGGCACAGTAAACAACGGCCCCGGTCTAGGCTTTTGGCCGAGCTATTTAGGCAAGAAGTCGGGCAAACTCTTTGGCAGGCCCCGCAAGATAGGCAAGAGTTTTGCTTAAATTTTAAGCCAAAAAGGCCTGAGCCGGACAGGAGTTTTAGAAGCAAACCCGGCGGGCAAAGGACATCGCAAAAAACCCGGCCCTTTAAAAGGGCCAAAATTATGATGATTAAAAGTAAGCCGTGGCCGGAAACTAGTAAGCTGTAAGGCTCAAAGTAATTGTAAGGGAAGGCTAGGCCAAGCCAAAAGGCCAAAAGCAAAAGGGCTGGAATGATCAGGCGATAAAAAGTATTGGGCTTAAATGAAAAGGGAGCTGGTTTTATTTTGGAGCCAATAAAAATGGTCAAATCCATGAAAGCGCCCAGGGGACAAATAAAGCCGCAAAAAAAGCGTCCAAAGATGACCGTTAATAGGGCCAGGCTTAAAAAGATCAGCGAGGCGCTTAGGGCCCCCTGGGAGAAAAAGCCGGCCATACTCTGGCCAAATTGAATTTTTGGCAGATATTGGATGACTTTATGAAAAATATCTAGCCGATGAAAGGACACCAGCAGTAAAATAAAAAGAGCCCAGGCTATAAAACGTCTCAAAAAGAGATATTTTTTCATTGGATTTTTTGATTTCATAAGACTTGGTCGATTAAATTAGGGCAGATTTATTGAATTTTAAGGGCAGGGCGGTCCTCAGCCAGATCGGTCCCTGGGGCCGCTCTGGCTGGGGAGGCCCTAGCTTAACCATTGGCTGGAAGGCTCTGGCGGTCTGAAAGGCCGGAGGGGGACCAGCCTCTTAGATCGAGAGAGCCGCTTAAACGGTTAAACGCTGGACTTTTATTAGGCTCAGGTCGCTTTGGCCTAGGCCTAGGGAGGCCGCCTGGGCGATGTAACCGGGTTCCCGGATGCCCGATTCGGCCAAGAGGCGATAGGAGGCGGCGTCCACGGCCACCGGATCGGCTGAAGCCAAAAGCATGTTGGCGGCCAGGTATTGGGAATCGCCGTAACCCCGGGGCCCGCCGTTTAACATGACCCTTTGGGCCTCGACGATATTTAGGTTGGGCTTTTTATAGAGCATCAGTTCTGGAATGCATTGGTCCAGGCCGCCCCAGTGCAGATCGGAGCGATCCCAGATGGCCCCCATCAGGTTTTTTAAGGCCGCGGTCATCTTGGCCCCACCGTGGTGTTTGAGGACCGGCAGGTTAATAATCACGTCAGCTTCCAGGTAAAGCTCGTGGTAGGCGGTTTGGCCTAGTTTACTCTGTCCGGGGATGGTGATTTTCTGAAAATATTTTTCGCTATTGGCCGGGGCCACCAGGGCCCCGGCTTTGCTGGCGGCTTCTTCCAGGCCCGAGGTTGAGTAAGCGCTCTTCCAATTGTCGCAGGTATTGTCAAAAACGCTGATTTTACTGGCCCCCAGTTCTTTGACCCTTTTGACCAAATGGGCCAAAAGCTCCGGACTGGTGTTGGCCGCCCGTCTGGGTTCCACGGCCCAGCCCATGTTGGGCTTAATTAAAACCTTTTGCCCCTTGGTGACAAAGCGGCCCAGTCCGCCCAGGGCCGTTAGGGCCTGGTCAAACATAACGGTGATGTCGGCCCCTTTGATGGCCACCAGATCCGGGTAGTCTTGGGCCAGGGCCGCGGTCAGCCCCGGGCCGCGGCCCAGGGCCTGGCCTAGGCCTAGAAGGGCCGCTCCGCCCACCAGGGTTTTGATAAAAGATCTTCTGTACATAAGCGCTCCCATGGCGGGGCCGCTCTGGCCCCGGTAATCAAAAAGCCTGACTAGACTTAGAGAAGTTGGCTGGAATATAGCCAAAAAGATTAAGGGCCGGGTTTTTGGGGGCCTTAGTTTTGGCCGAGGCGGAAAAACTGGCCCTGGGATTTTTTTTGGCTTACCGGGAGATTATAGCACAAAAAATGGTCCGTGGTCACGACTAATTACAATAATTACAAATATTTAATCTGGTATGGTTGGTATAAGCTTAAGTCCGATCTTTTTTTTGTTTTAACTTCTTTTAAGAGTGTAATTTTCTATGTTGTGGTTAGAATTAGAAATTTTAATGGTTTTTTTGAGGAGTAAGACTTTATGTTTGCTGGCTTTTGGCCATTAAATTAGGACCTTGAAGTTAGGCCCTTAAAAATGCTAGGATCCAGAGAGGTTAGGGCTGGAGCCCTAACCCTTAAAAGAGCCTCAAAATGAGAGCCAATCGAGGATGAGCATGGCTGAGTATGAGTTGATAATCATCGGAGCCGGACCGGCCGGATTGACCGCGGCCGTCTATGGCCGTCGGGCCGGCTTGAGCGTCTTGGTTTTGGAACAAAGTATGGTTGGCGGTCAGATGCGTTTGACCGGGGAGATCGAGAACTGGCCAGGCTTGGTGGTGACCACCGGAGAGGAGCTCTCCGAGGCCATGCATAATCAGGCCAAGGCCTTGGGGGCCGACTTTAAAGAGGCCCAGGTCAGCGGTCTTGAGCTTGACCAAAATGGTAGCGGCTCGGGTCATTTGGTAAAAACCAAGGCCGGTGACTGGCCAGCCCCGGCCCTGATCCTGGCCACCGGGGCTTATCATAAAAATCTGGATAGCGACAAGGCCAGGGCCCTGGCCGGTCGGGGTATTAGTTTTTGCGCCATCTGTGACGGCGGTTTTTATCGCGGCCAGGAAGTGGCCGTGGTCGGTGGCGGCAACGCCGCCTTGGAGCAGGCCATGTATTTGACCAATCACGCCTCCAAGGTGCACCTGATTCATCGCCGCGATGAGTTTCGGGCCCAGCGCCTGGTCCAGGATCGTTTGGACAAGCATCCCAAAATCCAAAAGCATCTAAGCCATGAGATTTGCGACCTTAAAGGGCAGGACTCCTTGGAAGGCCTGGTTTTAAAGGACAATAAAACCGGGGCCACCAAA
>JAITJP010000121.1 GCA_031278835.1 Deltaproteobacteria bacterium | reverse complement strand
TCGTTTCCCAACGCTGTATGTGCCAGTGTTACTCGATGAAGTACATAAAGATAAAATGAGGCTGACTGAATACAAAATCAGATCCAAAAAAGTTTCATGGGGTGTTTCGTTGGCGTTGGCCGGGCCGTAAGTTTGCCGACTCCGGCAAATGGCCAAAAGCTGCCAGCCCTTGCTTGAGCTGAAGACCTTAAAATTTATGGGCGCGTCCCTGATGCTAAAAAGGGTTAGGGAATGTATACCGTGAATTTCCACCCAAAAACCCCTTTCGTCGGGCGGGGTATAGCCCGAGGCCCCCTGGCCAGACTTGTCGATTAAGGCCCGCCGGTCAACCGGGCTTAAATTCATGACCCTTTCCTCTGGCAGCATGATGAAAATTTCTTGGATGGTGGCCGACCTGGCCCTTTTGGGAAAAATAAAAAAAACCGCCAAAGCCAGAATAATAACGGTCAGCGGGAAATTAAGCCTTTTAAAAAAAGCCTTTTTTTGAACAAATATGTTTTTCTTTATTCGTATCATTTTGCTTAACTCAAACCTTTTTAGCCAATGATTTGTAAAAAATCTTTCCTGAAAAAAACTAAAAAATCAAAAAAACCAATGCCAAAAAGCCAGAAAATTTTTCATTTTTGCCCCAAAAAACCATCCCAAAAAAGCTCGAAAATTTCATTTTGGCCCCCAAAAAAAACATCCCAAAAAGCCGGAAAAATTTTCGTTTTGAGCCTAAAAAAACCATCCCAAAAAGCCGGGAAAATTTTTCGTCATGGCCATAAATACCTCAAGTACTTATGGCCAAGACCGGGGCTTTGATACGGCCCTCGGCCAGGTATTTTTCCAAAATTTTCTCGGCCACGAAAAAGTCAAATTCTTCGTCTATGTCCACGTTTTCTTCGCGGCTGGTAATGAGGGTTCCGGCCTTTTGGCCAAACAGGCTGCCCTTTTCCAGGTTGGCCGCTTTGAGGACGATGACGCTGCCGTCGTTTATAAAAAGGCTTTTGACGTCTTGGCGACGGTGCTCAACCCCATGGGGCGGGTATTGAAGCTGAAGACCGCCGGTGGACATGGAATCATAGTCGCCGGCTTTGAAGGCCGAAATGGTCCGGTCGATTAGATCGGCTGACCGGATGGGGCTGGTGGCCTGGAGCAAAACCACCAAGGAGTTTGAGTCGCCCAGTTCTTTGACCACCTGGGCCAGGACCTCTTTGGTGGTGGAATCGTCTTTGGCCAGTTCCGGCGGCCTTACCGCCACCTTGGCGCCGTAGAGCCCGGCCACCAGAGCTATTTCGTCATCCTCGGTTGAGACGACAAAATGGTCCAAAAGCTTAGATTCCAAGGCGGCCTTGATGGTCCAAGCTAGTAAAGGGTGCCCGGCTATGGGCTTGATGTTTTTTCGCTTAATCCCTTTGGAGCCGCCGCGGGCCGGGATTATGCCCAATGTTTGGCCAATCATGATGTCCCAAAATTCTCAGGGTAAAAATCCCAGGATAAAAAAAACCAACGGTCAGACTGCCTGAGGCCGAGCCGTTGGTTAAATTGTTTTGGCCCGCTGAAAGGGGCCAATAATCAAGGCCTGGCCTCAATTTAATGTACATTAAACCGTCAAATGTGTCAACGGTAGCGGTAAGCTAAAAAAAATTAGGTAAAGGTAATCTACTTAAAGCATTATTTGTCACTTGGCCTGGCTAAGACCAATAAACGGCTGCCCCATAGATTTTTATGAATAATCTCTGGGGTTAAATTGGGAAAAAAGGGCGGGGCCTCGCCCAGGTAGGGGTCTTCAAAGTTCATATAATTATTGATGGTTCCCAGTTCGGTGATGACCGTTTCCAGCTCAAGGATCTCAAAACGCATACTTTCCAAGATGTTGGTCAGACTCTTGGGATTAAAATGATTCAGATGGGAGTGCCCGCCAAAGGTGTTGCTTTTTTCATGCAAGAGTCTGGTGACCAAGGAAGACGAGTTGGGCACCAAAATCAGCAAAAGGCCCTGGGCCGTCAAAAGCCGGCGGGCCTCGGAGAGGATGGTTTTGGGCTCGGCCAAGTGCTCCAGAACCTCCCATAAGCTAACCATTTCAAAAGAACCAGAAGCAAGATCGGAGAGTTCCAGAGGTTTGACGATGACCTCGATGCCCTCGTTGCGCATGCTCTCCACGGATTCTAGGTTAAGTTCCAAACCCATGGTCTCCCAGCCCCGTAGATGGGCCTGTCTTAAAAAAAAGCCAGTGCCGGTGCCGATGTCCAAGATTTTTCCGCCAGCCAAATAAGCCGAGACCAGATCCAAGCCGTAATCATATTTGACTTGATCCATCTCCATCTGCGGGGCGCTTTGCAGGACCCTGGTCCAGGCCAGTTCCTCGCGCCAATACTTGTTCATCAAATCCTCTCTGAGGATTAGACTTACGTAAATGAGTGAGCAGTTGGGGCAGCGAACGTGCCTAAAGCCGTCCTTGACAAACAGCCCCGGGCCCGGAGGGGCCTCGCAAACGGGACAGTTTCTACTCCTAAGAAAGTCGCCCCTAATTAAGCCGGTGTCCGGATCGATGTGCTGACTGAAAGGCGGATGGAGGTTGTCTTCTCGGCCGGTGGACCGATTGAATTTGGAGGTACCAAGAACCAAAGAGGCGTCAAAGGCGTTTTTGTGATTTAGACGTTCAATGGGGTCCTGCAACCAGTCTATGGCTTTGCTTTGCACGGGCATTTACAAGGGTTCCCATAACCCACATTAGGGGCGTTTTTATATTAATTTCTTCCGAAATTTTGTATAATGAAGATTAAGTATAAAGATATAACTTTTGTAGAAAAAATATACCGTTGATAAACTTTTAAAACCTATTTTGTGAGTTGATCGCTATCTAAAAATTCAAATTTTTTTAGCTTAAAACAAAAACGTCAAATAAAAATCAATTTTAGCCAGACTAAGGTTAGGCAAAAAACTAAGCCTGAGGCTTTGAAAATTTCATGCTCTCAAATGAAGCCTTGACCTTTTAAGAACTCCGGCGACCGTAACTAGCGTAATTTTACCCGAGGCCTGGCCCATTGTCCAGTAACTTACGAATAAGGCCCCGGTTTTCCCCGTGGTCCATTAACTTAAAAAGCTAAAGCCCCGCTTGGGCCGGTGGCCCATAAACTTAAAACCCTGGCTTGGGCCCGGGGCTAGTTTTTTTGCTCAAGAAGTTTAAGGCGAGCCTTTTTGCGACAATCCTTGGCCCAGCTCATGATCTCGTAAAGGTGGTCAAGGCTTTTGTAATACTCCACCACGAAATATATTGGCGGCCAGCCAGTTTTGGGCAGGAGCTTTTCGATTAGAAGGTTAAGCAATTGGTATTCCCGTTGACCCGGAGGGTCATGAGCGTCGCTGGCCAGATCGTTAGGGTCGTCAGGGATAAGGGGTCTGGAAAGGTGTATTTCTTTAACCCGTTCCAGGGGTAGGGCTTTTAAGTAATCGTATATGTCCATGTGTAAATTATGGGCCGAAATGAGGGCGTGGGCTAAGTCCAAAACCAGACCCAAATCGAACTTGTCTAGGGTGGAGCTTATAAATTCAGGTTCGCAGATGTGGGAGTACAGGCCAGTGGGAAAGTAATTGTAATTTTCCACGGCCAGGCTGCCCTTAAAATTCTTTCTAAGGTGGGAAAGGCTTTCGGCCATCTTTTTTTGGATTTCGCGCCTGGACAGTACCGGGGTAATGGGCAACATTTTGAAGTAGCCCTCGGCCGCCGGACCAAGATCGCAGCTAAAAAGAGCGATTTTGTTTTCCAGTAAGTAAGGGAGCGTTTCGTCAAAAGTCTTCTTAAAAGCCGCTTCGACCAGCCCCAGGTTGGAGTGGAAAATTCTTTTCTTTTTTTTGGGTAGCCAAGCCGGTTCTGGAAGGGATTTTATTTCTAAAGTGTCGGAAAGTTCCAGTATTTTTTCGGTATTAGGGTTTTTTTCTTCAAAGAGATGAGAAATAGGAATGGCCAGTTTTAGTTTTTGCATGATTGACACGGCTTCCTTTGTTCGAGTCAATAAATTTTTTTTACTTTAAAATTGTTTAAGTAAAAACTCCTGTTATATTATGGCCGAAAGAAATATCGGCTCGTTGAAAGGGAGGTTACTATTCGCTATAAGATTAGACAGATCTTGATCTGGAGTTAAAATTTCTTTATTTTTAATCATTTGAGGTGACAATCTTTTAAAGACAATGTTTTCTAGGCTAAGCTTTTCGCCTTTTTTTATTTCCCGAGAGGCCAAAGCGTATCGGCGAATGAGACTGGGCTTTTCGCCCAATTGCGGCCTTTTGAGCTCCTGGCCCCAAAAGGCTTGCTCTGGTAAAGTCTTTATCAAATAAGCCCGATCGAGATTTTTTAAGTTTTTTTGGTCCCGCTTAAGAGCCTCGATTTCGGCCAACAATTGGGCCATGCCGGCTGGCTCCAAACTCATGGAGTTATCGCCGCCTGGTAAGCCGCGGTCAAGGGTGAAATGTTTTTCGATTATCCGGGCTCCCAAAAAATAAGCCCATTTCATGGGTTCTAGGGCCAGGGAGTGGTCAGACAAGCCGGCCCTAAGGCCGTTTTGAAGCCACCGGTCCATTACGGCCAGGTTTATGGCCCTTTCCGGGGCCGGGTAGAGAGAGGCGCATTGCAGAAGGTAAGCTTGGTTTTTGGTCAAAGCCAGGGCTTGATCAACCTCGTCTTGGTTGGAAGCCCCGGTGGACAAGACCAAAGGTATTTTGGATTGGGCCGCCGCCAAGATTAAGGGGTGGTAGGTCAGATCGCCCGAAGAAATTTTTATAAAGTCACAGCCAATGGCCTGGGCCAGCTCAAGACCGTCTAGATCAAAGACGGTCAGGCCAAATGAGAGCGATAAGCCTTGGGCCAGTTGGCCCAGATTGTATAAGTCCTCAAAGGCCAGTTCCTCGCTTTTAAGCTCGTCATAATAGGGACTGCTTTGATGGAGAAAACGCTCGGTTCGGTAGGCTTGAAATTTGACGGCCCCAAAGCCAGCCCGAGAGGCGGCCTTGACCAGCTCGGCGGCCAGGGTGACCTGGCCCCCGTGGTTGCCCCCAATTTCGGCGACGAAAAGTTGGCCTTGGCTCTCCCAAAGACTCACGGAACAATGACTTCGCGCTTTTTGGCCCAAATTTGGGCCACCTCCTTATAGCTGGCCCCGTTGTTGGTCGATTCGTTGATGGTGACTTTGAAAGAAGTGGCCGTAAAATCGCTAAAAGTCGTGACCACCAGCGGGCCACCCTCGGTTTGGTAATGTTCGACGATTCGGCGATCTTGACTTCTGGCCGACCTAAAGAAAACGAAACCAGAGTCTTGGATGTGAAAACCTTCCCAGACGTGGAGTTTGGGATTAAAAAGCCTGGTGGAGGTCGATTGGATCTGGTCAAAACCCTTCGGGGCGGTTTGCCAACGGTAGGGCACCGACAAGACGTCTTGGAGGGCCTGACCGTCGTTTATCCAGGTAAAGGTCCATTCACCGGCGATGATTTGTTCATCGGGAGTGCCGGCCTTTAATATGTAAGCCACGTCCCATTCACCCGGAAAAAGCATGTACCAATTGTCGGTTGGTTTAAGGTTCTTACTTGGCTGGTCACTCATGAGAGTCGAGGCGAAGTAGGAGCGGTTGTCTCTGGCCAGGATCTTTTCTTTTTCCGACCTGACCGCTTGTTCCGGGGTTTCCGGGCCATTGGGGTCCTGGCCAACCATACGAGAGTTCTCGTCTTTATTCCACTGGTCGTAGCCTTTCTTTACCCCGCTTTCAAACTCTTTTTGGTTAAACTCGTCCCACATGTTTCTTGGTTCAGCGCAGGTCTCTAAACCAAAACGATCGCTTAGATATTGCCATAAACCTTTATCGGTTTGCTTTGAGGCGTAATTCCAAAGCAAGGCCGGGATGCCGATTATGCACAAAATAATCAGGATTTTGGTTTTCCCTCTCTTCCAAAGGGGGATATATTCTTCTGGTTTTTCACCGGTTCTTAGATTGGCCTTACATTGCGGGCACTCAGTGGCCGGCAATCTTACCAAAATGCCGCAAGCCGGGCAAAAAATTCTGGCCCCGGTGGCGGCCTGATTGGGCTGGGGCCCGGCCCCGGCTCCCGGGGGCGGCTCGTTAAAGGCTGAGCTTGGTTTAGGTTCGTTATTGATGTTGTTTGACGACAAAAGTCACCACCAGATCTATTCAAGGTTGGATACTTATAAAAAAGATACCCACTTTATGTCAGATTGGACTTTTGTTTTATTCCCATGGCCTGGTAAAGGGTTATCGAGGGCCACAATTAAAAGACTAACTGGCCTAAGAGGCCTGGCCCCTCGGTCTTAGGCTGGCCAGCCAGAGTCAACTCGATATTTTTTCTTCCCAAGGCCATGGGCTTAAAACAAAGCTTAAGTCTTCCAGACGGAAAAGAAAATTATCCCGGCCAGCCTGGCCGCTATCTCGCGAACATGGCCTCGCTGGGGCATAATCCAAACTAAATTTAGGCATTGCTTTTGGCTAAGGCTATTGACCGATTGTTTTCATCTCCCGTTTTACGGAAAGATAACATAAGTCTGATGATACATTAAAATCATTATATTGACAACGGCTTGTTCAATCAAATCTCATTTTGGGCTTGGCCCCATTTTTTCAGTAAAAACGAGCCAATAATCTTCTTAACTTGCCTTTGCCATTAAAAATGCCTTTTAATTTTGCCTCGTTTCTTTGTTTTCCCATATATGGCCTAAAATATTCAAAATTTTAATACTAACATACTAAGATACTAACTTGGCTCATGGCCCCTGATAAGTCCCTAAAGCCCTTTTTTCTAACAATTTTTTTACAAGCCGCCCGGCTCTGGGCGGCCTGGGGCGGTTATGGGGCCAATCGAGCCAAAAGGATTCTCTGGGCTTAAATGATTATTTAAGTGCCCAGGCAAGCCCACCCGGTTAGGGCCGAACCAAGCCAGTTCCAAGGCTTGGCTGGAGTTTTAGAGAAAGGCCCAACGGGGTGAGGGGCGGCCGGCCAGGCCGAGAGAGTTTTTTTAGGGGAGAATTTTTTTTGTTGGGAGAGTTTTGCAGTTCTGGGGGCAGCCGAGAGCTTAAATAGGCAAAAGTAGATTTACTTAGGTAGATAAATAGCTAAAAATAGGCTTACTTGGGTAGACAAATAGCCAAAAATTAAAATTTATCTATTTTTACGATAACTCCTTCTAGAGTTATAAGACCAGAAGTCGTGTAGATATCATTATTAAGGGAAAATAAATAAGATCTTTCCTCTAAAAATGGTCTTAAGATGGGTAAAACGTGGCGTTTGAATTTTTCCGGGCTTAGTAAATTTAAAACCGAGATCTTGGCGCTGGCCGATTCGCCGACCGGCAGGGCCGGGCACTTAAAACTCTGGGCTTGGCCCCGTTCCAAAAGGGGCCTTAATTCTAGCTCCTCCACTGGAACGGAGCCCAGAAGGTGTATGAAGTTGGCCTTGGTAAAGCGGGCTCTACCCACGGGCTTAACCGACATCTCGCCCTGGTCGTCGATGTTGATATGCTTGTAGTTTGAGCCCAAAAACCAAGAAGCTTGACGGATGTTGTTACTGATGGCCACGTCCAAAAGGCCCAGTTTGATACCCCGGGCCGGGAGGGCCGCCACGGAACCGTTGGTGTCGCCTTTGTGGTTAAAGGCGTTTGAGGCCATGTAGCTTAAAAAACTCTCGGCCAGACGATCTTCTTTGGCCATCTGGGCCTTGAGTTGGTCCTTTAACATTAAGCTGTTTTGGTAAAGGTTGGTTGGCCGCCTTGAAGCGTAGAGCTTACGAAGTCTTTTGAAAGAAGCCGGATCCCTTTCCAGATTTAGGGCCTCAAAGGCCAAGTTTAGTTCCACGGCCCTTTCGGCCGATCGATCCTTGAGCTGGGCCTCGGCGGCCATCTTGGACTTTCGTCGACCGGTTATGTCGGGATGAAAAGTTTTCTGAAGGGAACGATACATGGATTTCAAAACCCCGAATAGTTCCCTGTCAGAGAGTTCGTCCACGAGTTCCGGGGTCAAGCCAAAGACCTCAAAGGGGTTTTTGGGCACGCTCAAAGACCCGAACTGATGGCCCGACGGGTTTCAAAGGTTTTGGCCCGTAGCCGGGCCAGGGTGTCTCGTTCCGACCTGACCGGCCCCAGCGGGCTCAGAGTAATCCGGCCCTGCCTGGACAAATCGATGTCGGAACCTGGATCGACTTGGCAGTATTTTTCTTCCCTGGTCCTTTTGTAACGCTTGTTGCCTTGGGCGTCCGTATCCACCACGTAATATTCCCGCACGGCGTTGAGGTTCAAAGGAACCCAGATCCAGGCCGGATCGGTTATCTGGGCTGGGATATTGAGGTTGACCAAAACCCCGGTGGGGATGCCCCAGCCCTGAAAAAGGTTGACCGCTTCCTTGGTAATCTTTCCGGCCATCTCCCAATCCACGTTGGCTGAGCGCTCTTGGCTCACGGCCAGGGCTGGAAAACCATTGGCCACGGCTTCCAGGGCCGCGGCCACGGTGCCGGAATAATTGGCGTCGTAACCAAGGTTGGTGTCGGTATTGATGCCGCTTACGACCAGATCGATAGGATCCTTGGCCAAAGCGAAGCAACCGATGTGGGCGCAGTCAGCCGGGGTGCCGTTGACCATGTGGCCAATGGAGCCGTCGGGCATTTCCACTTCGGTTACTTGGAGATAAGTGAAGAAGTTGACGCTATGGGACTGTCCGCTCCGTTCGCGGTCGGGGGCCACGGCCGTGACCGTATGGCCGGCCCTGGTCAAAGCGCGATAAGCGGCGTGTAAGCCAGGTGAGGTGATGCCATCATCATTGGTTAGAAGTATGTTCACTTTTTTAACCTAACGGTAAATTTACCGCTGAAATTTGGTTGATTGTAAAAAAAATAACTTTTCGATACGATTAATTCCTACTTTTTAACCGCTCGGACCATTATTTTTTTTGGGGTTCTTTACTAACTCTAGGAAAAACCAGTCAATAATTATTTTATTACCAAATAATCCTCCATATATAAGTTAATTAAAAAAAAGTGACCTTTCAAACACCGATTAGAAGCCCCAGCCCTAGGCCTTAAGCGGCTTAGGGCCTGAGCGAAATTTGGCGGCCAAGCGGAGCGCTCAAAGCCGAGCCGGCCAAAACTCAGCCGGCCAAAACTCAGCCAGCTTTGGTCTCCCTGACCCTGGTCCTGATGGTGACCCTGATGTCCGGGTTGACCGGATCATTGGACATGACCACGGCCGATTTTTTGACGTCATGGCCGGCCCACTCGGCGTAAATGTCAACCGAGAGGGTGACTTTGCCCACGGCCCCGGCCGGGATGAAGGAAGTAAAACTGGTAACCGTGCAGCCGCAGCCTGGAACCACCTTGCTAATGACCAGATCCCCGGTGCCCTCGTTTTTAACCAAAAATTCATGGGAAACGGTACTGCTGGGGTCAACCTCCCCGGCCAGGTACTCGGTTTCCGTCATGACGATGACCGGCCTGTTTTCCCCCGGGGCCGGACCGCTCTCCGGCTGGGCCACCGGGCCTTCATTGGGATCGTTTTGGAGGTTTACCGTGACTGGGCCGTGATCCCTGGACTCCTGGGCTCCCAGGAAGCTATAATCCAAAACCATTAGGAAGGTTAAGGTAACCGCGAACAAAGTAAACAACTTAAAGAATGTTTTCATAAGGTAACCCAGAAAGAAAATATAACTAAAGCGTTAAAACGCTTATATATTCATAGTTAATCTTTTTAACCAAGAAAAGTTAATAAAAACAAGTTCCAAGATCTTGGTCGTAAAAGATAACTTAACTAATGGCTGTTAAAATTCTACTTTTATGCGTTTTTTATATCTAATAACTAATATCTAAAAAATTATGTCTAGCCGGTAATTTAAATCTCTAAATTTTCCAATCAATTAACCATTTTGTTACTTATTTTTTAAGACCATTCCAAAAAGGCGACTTTTATTTAACTTTCCCCTCGACGCTGAGCCAAAATAAGGCCTAAGTTAGCCAAGGCCCTGAGCCTGGCTCGGTCATCTGCCCAGCCCAGCCAAAATATCATTTGACCCCCTGGACAGATCAATTAATTTTACCCCCAGGTCTTTTCAAAGTCCAGAATCAGAAAAAAATATTTTTGAGGATTAATTTAATTTTAACAGCCATGTACTATCTAATAGATATAAAAGTAAAGTCTATAAAAAATTTCATGATTTTAGATTCGAAAATTTACATTTAGTTTAAGCTCGGCCAATACAAAATTATGATCTCCCGGCCGCCCGGGGATTTTTTTTTCTCACCTGACTTAGCCCCTTTATCGGCTAGTAAGCCTTCGGGCCCAAAAAAACCTGGCCCCGAGGTCCCCTGAACTAAAAAAAAACCTCAGAGGTCTTCAAAACAGCCCCGTAAAGGGCCCAAATCGGCCCAGGGCCGGCTTGGGCCCAGCCCTCGGCTACCAGCCTAGCCGGGCAGGTTTTTGAAGGGCCCTGGGGGCTCTGTGGGCCGTTTGGGAAAAATACCAGGCTCCAAAAAAACCTGGCCCCGAG
>JAITJP010000120.1 GCA_031278835.1 Deltaproteobacteria bacterium | reverse complement strand
ATCTGGTCGATCCTAAACTTACCTTTAAACGGCCGCATTGGGGGCTGGGAGCCCCGAAGACCCCTTGAACTTAGTTTTACCCGGATTGAATTTCAAAACGCGCCACGGGGCCATTTTGGGCGTCCACGGGAAAAAAAACGGCCGGATTATTTTTTGAATTTTGATTTAAAAACGGGATCTGGTCGGGCCTAAACTTACCTTTAAACGGCCGCATTGGGGGCTGGGAGCCCCGAAGACCCCTTGAACTTAGTTTTACCCAGATTGAATTTCAAAACGCGGCACGGGGCCATTTTGGCCGTCCACGGGCTTTTTTAAATTGGGGGTGAGTTTTAGAGATTTTGTTTAATTGATGATGGTCGAAATTTTTAATCTCGCCGCGGTTTGGGAGATTTTATTTTTTGGGGGGACGAGCTCCAAAGGCTAAAAATTTTTCCAAAGCCTAAAAAGCCTAAAATTAAGGCCTAGGCCCCACCAGGGGTATTAGGTAAGGGGAAGCCCAAAAAAAATTAGGCTTGGTTTTTAGGCTTTGAGGTGGGGGCTGAAAGGGGCCAAGGCCAAGCGGCTAAATTGACCAAAACCAAACGGCCAGGGGTTGGGCATTTTTAAGGGGAGTATTTAATCATTTAGCTAGGCGGGAAGGGTTTTTTGGGTTAAGTTTTATTCGGCCAGAATTTTTTGGTTAACCCTGAGTTTAAGGCAGTCCAGAAATACCTCATAGCCTGGCTTTAGTAGGTGGATGCCGTCATCGGTCATGTGATTGGGGAGCAAATTAAATGAGTCAGCCATGCTTTCAAAAACGTCGATATATTCTACCCTAAATAGTTTAGTCAATTTAGATAGTTTTTTGTTGATATCTGGGATGAAAAAACTGAATAGGCTTGAGTTTTTAACGGGAATTAATTTATCGTTAATTGGGAGAAGCGAACAGACGATTAACCTGGTTTGAGGGGACATTAAGGCCACGGTTTGCCATATGATGAGGTGGTTTTCAACCACGTTTTCTCTTGATTGCCCTTGGGCCAGATCGTTTACGCCCACTTCCAGAAAAATTATTTCTGGCTTATGGCCGCAGGCGTCTTTGACTCGCCTTAAAACGCCCGCGGTGTTATCCCCGCCCCGGCCAAGGTTTAGAATTTTGGCCGTGGGATCGAGTTCATCCCAACCGTCATGGTAAGCGAATAAGCTATCCCCCAAAAGGACAATGGTTTTTTCGTTTGATTCCATAACTTCTCCAAGAAACTTGGGTTTTTTGGCTGAGCGGGACTGGTCAGCTTGAGATTTTTTTAAAACTTAATTTTTAATTTTAGCACGGATGGGCTTTGAACAAATAAAAAAAATGGCCCTTTCGCTTATTGACCATTGTCTCCAGACCTTTCGCCTTAGGGCCCCTGGCCCTTTGGCCTATCGACTTTGCTCGAAAAAAAAACAAAAAATTTTGGCCTAAAAAAAATTTTCCCCGGTTCGGAGCCTTTTTTTGGCTCCGAACCGGGGAGAGGTGCCCTTAGAGACTGAGGAGAAGGCGGAAGGAGAGATTGACAAGTATACGAGAGGAAGGATTAGGCGCTGAGATCTTTGAGACCAAGGGCGGTCCTCTTCGAAAGTAAGAGTTCGGAAACGTTTTGAACCGCGGCCACGGGGTCGGGTTGATATCTTAGAGCTCCGCCGTACTTTTCAGCGAAATATACGGCCAGAAAGTCATTGAACATGGGCAGTCCTTGGATGGGCAGGGTCACCCCCAAAACCACGTCAATGCCGGAGGCGGCGAAATAAAAGCACACGGCCACGATCTGCTCACTGGTCCAGCCGGGCGCGGCGATAACGGCCGGGATATCTTTCATGCCACCCAGGAGGCCAGATTTGGCCAGTTCGCTCATGGCCAAAAGGAGCCTGGAATTATCCACGCAAGAACCCAGATGGATGACCGGTGGCAGGCCATGCTTTTCGCAAAAAGCTTTAAGTTTTGGCCCGGCCGCTTGGGCCGCTTCCAAGGAAAGTAAGCCAGCTCGGCCACAAGCCATGGCAGCGCAGCCCGTGGTCATGACCAAGGTGTCGTCTTTAATTAAACCCCTGGCCAGATCGACGTGGGGATCCTCGCCACTGTCACCGGGAATAGTCCGAACGTTATTGCAGCCAACGATTCCGACCACCCCTTTGATTTCCCCATCGGCGATGGCCGAGGCCAAGGGCCCCAAAGGACCGGTTCCATTGGCCTTTAAAATTTTGCCCAAAGACTCCAAGCCGTAACCGGCCATGACGCCCGATTGGCCTTCGGGGATATTTATTTCCTTACGATTGGGAAAATTATCCACGGCTATTCTCAAAATTTCTTTGGCCCGTTCGCCAACGTTTAGGTCGGTTACTTCCATTGATCGGCTATGCCCGGCCTGATCAAATTTGGCCTTGGCCAGGGTGGTGATTAGTTTGGTGTGATAACACTCGCAAATTTTTCCCAAGGCTTCCATGGCGCACTGGGCGTCAACGACCAAGACCTCGACCGCTCCGGTGACCACGGCCAGTTCCTGCTGCAAATAATCCCCGGCTCCGGCCAATCCATGACGTTCTTGGATCTCCGATCCGGTGGCGCACAGGCCAGAAATCTTAATCCCCTCGGCCCCCTTACTTTTGGCGTAATCCACCATGGCCGGCTCGCTGGCGGCTTGGATTAATTTTTCGGCCAAAAGCGGATACTGCCCGTGAACCACCACGTTGACTTGGCTTTTTGACAAGGTGCCCAAATTTATGGACGATTCCATGGGCGTCGGGGGCCCAAACAAAATATCCTGAATCTCGGTCGCGATTATCGAAGAACTCCAGCCATCCGAGATGGCGCAGCGAACTCCTTGAAACATGAGATTTCGATAGTCCTGATCGACGCCCATATGGGTCCGATGCATGATCTCCACGGCCTCGCGGTTAATACCCCTGGGCTTGGCTCCCTGCTCGGTCCACCTGTCATAGGCGTCCTTTGGGGCCAGTTTTAAATACTCAAGCTCACCGTGCTGCCCGCCCCATTCTTTCAAACATTTCTCGGCCACTTCCTTGGCCAAGTTTTTTATTTCCATGTCCTGGTAACCGTCAAGACCCAAGTTCTTGCCCATGTTTCTTAATTTTTCTTCATCTTTAATCGTATACTCACTGGAGACCCCGTTACCCAGATCTTGCAAGGTTTCCACCAGATCCAGCCCATGATCCGAGTGAGCCGCCGCTCCGGCCGCGATCATTCTGATCAAATTTCTGGTAACAATGGTCTCCGGGGTGGCCCCACAAAGTCCAATCCTGGTATCCGGCTCCGTTCCGTCCTTTATGGCCTTGGAGAGCGGGATCCGACAAGGGCCCTGAGAACAAATCTTGCAACAAATACCCTCGGTTCCGATATTACAGGGCTTCATTTTGACCGCTCTGTCAAAAATCGTCGCCTGCCCCCTTTCCCGGGCCAGGCCAAGCATTTGTAAGGTGACCGGATCCCCACTTTCCGGCTTGGCTTGGGGCTTTTTGGGGGCCGGCTTTTCCTCCCCCTCGGCCTTAGCCGCCGCGGGCGGGGCCGCTTCTTTGGGTTTAAGGCTCTCTTCCAAGGCTTCTTTGGCCTTAGCCGCCGCGGGCGGGGCCCCTTCTTTGGGTCCAAGGCTCTCTTCCAAGGCTTCTTTGGCCTTTAGGGCCGCCTCGACCTTATCCTTGGCCTCTTTTAAAGGCGTTTGCAAAGCCGCTTCCAAAACGGCCATTTCCTTTTGGGCCGCCTCGGCCTTATCCTTAGCCGCCTTTAAAGCCGTTTGTAAAGCCGCTTCCAAAACGGCCATTTCCTTGGCCGCGCTGTCCGCCGCGGCCGTCAGTTCTTTAAGCTTAGAACTTTGATCGTCACTCATATTGGACTACCTCTTAGAGATAAAAAACTCGAATTAAACCCCACACCGGGTCAAAAAACTCTCGCCAAATGGCCAAGAAAAAAAAAGACCGTCCGGGCTCTCTCCCAAAACGGCCTTCGTGACCTAGCGAAATTTTAAAAATGTCTAAAAAAAAAACCGCCCTGGGTTTTTGCCCAAAGCGGCCTTCGTGACCTAGCGAAATTTTAAAAAATCCAAAAAAGACAAATAAATACGCTTTGAGTTCCTCCCAAAGTGGCCTTTAACTGTCAATATTTAAAACCAAGACTAAAAATAACAAAACCGCTTCGATTTCAATTCGAAACGGTCTTCATGATACCATCAAAATATAAACCCATAGTCAAGATTAAAAATAATCGCTTTGAGTTCCTCTCAAAGTGGCCTTCTTGACCAGTCAACGCGCTCCAAAAAAAATCA
>JAITJP010000275.1 GCA_031278835.1 Deltaproteobacteria bacterium | reverse complement strand
TTTTTTGGCTTAAAAGTAAAGGCCCTTAATGGAGAAGTCGTTTATTTGGTAAACGGGCAAATTATCCACCCACAAAAGGCCCTTGAAAGTAAAGTAATCTTTGCCAATGTGGGTGATCTTAATGCCTAGGCGGACTTCTTTGGAGGTGGGCAGGACTTGGCCTCGGTAGAGCCAGCGGTGTTCTTGGAAAATGGCCGGGGCTTGCCACTGGACCATTAATTCCTCCAAGGGAACTCTGGGTCTGAAGGTTTTGGCCCACAGGACCTTGGCCGCCTGAATAAAGCACTCCAGGCCCAGGGAACCGGGCCAAACGGGATCGTTGGGGAAGTGGGCCTCAAAAAACCAGCCGTTCGAGGAGACGTGGTAAGCGCCAAAGCAGCGGCCTTGACCCTTTAGGTCAAAGCAAACCTCGTCCAGGCCCCGCCAGGGGCCCTCGGGCCAGGCCATACCGATGGGGTATTTGATGAAATCGCCTTGAAGCGGGGGCTCGTTTAATTCGCTGGCCAGAGATTGGACGGCCGGCAGGCCCTTGGCCTCCAAAAAACTATCCGGGCTATGGAAGCCAAAATCAGCCTGACCCGAGTAGATAAGTTGGTCGTTCCAGTAGGAAGAAAAGCCAAACTTTTGCAGATGAATGCTGGTCCCTTCGCTGGCTTGCTTCAAAGTGGCCGTGGTCACCACCTTGCCAGAAAAATCGTCGACCAGCCCATGAGTGATGGCCGTACCGCCCAGATTTCTAAAGCGCATGGGTCCGGGAAAGGTCAGGGCTGATCCCATATAGGCGGACAAAAAGCCGCAACTCTGAAGGGCGATCTCGTTTATGACGGCGTAGGGCAGGACCGGTTTTTGACCGCCGGCTTTGTTTAATAGCCAGGTCCTAACCAAAGAGTTTTCGTCCAGATAGTAGGTGGCCTCAACTTTGGTGCCGACCATGACCAGGCCGACTTGGCCGGCCAAGACCTGGGCCTCGTCAATAAAATCGTAAGGATACTTGGGTAATCTGGCCACGAAATCGCCGGAATCATAGCGGGCAAAAAGCGGCCCCAGGGCGTTTGAGAGTAAGCCGGTGCTCATCTCGGTTAAGCGGTTTTTGTCAAAAAAATCTTCTTTTTTAGGCCAGCGGCCGGGTCGGCCGGGCAGGGCTTTTTCTAGCCTAGGCTCGGCTTGGGCCAAGGGGCCCTGAGCCAAGGGCTTTTGGTTAAAGGGTTTTTGGTCAAAGGCTGGGCCTGGGAAATGGTTTTGGGAATTGTCTTTGGCCGGGCTTAGGGTCGGGCTCTTAACGTCTTTGAAAGAAACCACCAGAGAGCCTTGCTTGGAAGCGCTTGCTTTGGGGCCAGAGGGGGCGGCGGCCTTGTTGGGCCGGGCCTGGTCCAAATGGTTTTGGGGCCGGGCTTTGGTCGACTGGCCCAGGCTTTTGGGCGCCGACTGGGCCGAAGGGCCCTCAGAGTCCGAGTCGCCGCTGGTTCTGATGAGGACCGGATAGCGGCTATTGGGCTGGTCTGGGGAGTTTTTCCTGGGAGGATCGGATCTTTGATCCTCGGGATTGGAAATCTCTAAGGGGGTATTTATGTTTGGGGCGATGACTTCCAAAAAACTGGTGTTGGGCTTGTAAGCGTCAAAAAAACTTAGGTTTTTGTCGTCTATGTCAAAAAGATTAGGCTTTTTGTCCTGGGCCTTCAGGACCTCATCGTCTTGGAAATCGTCGTCTAGGGAATGGTCATTTAGTGAATGGTCATTTGCCGAATCGTCGTCGGCCGAATCATCGTCGGCCGAATCGTCCTCAAATAAGTCGTCAAGATCTTCTGGAACAAAGCTTTGGATCTTGTCTTGATTTTCTTGAGGAAAAGCCATGGTATCGGGTAACAAAAGGGCCAATAGTTCCGGGGCCATGCCCTCGAGCCTTAGGCCTAGGTCAATGGCCTCGACGATGGGCCGATCGTCAGCGAACATGATGGCTTCGGCCAAGGCGTAGGGTTGCAAAGGCACCAAGAATTTGGTGGGCATGGTTAGATTTTTAGGCTGGTTTTCGGCGCTCAGCGCCCCTTTATCGTAGAGGGCCAATTCCCGTTTGTTGGGGCACCAAAGCCCCAGGTCCTTTAGGTGCACTTCATAGGCAATGGTTTTGGTTTGAGGGGTGACTTGTCCGCGGCACCTGAGGATCTGGTTTAGACCCAAAGGCGGCTGAAAGGAAGCCGATGGCCTGGGGCCCAACCAGCCCCGGGAAAGTAAAAGGAGCCTTAGGCTTTGCAAACAACCGTCATACATGAGGGTGCCGGGCATGACCTCGTCACCCTTAAAATGCGAAGTTAGATACCAGGCCTGGGGATCAACCTTAGCTTCGGTTCTAATAAAACCCTTACCAAAGACCCCGCCCTTTTGATCGATTTCTCGGGCCAAGTCAATTAAGCCAAGACGATTGCCGGGTAAAACCAAGGGCGAGGGCGGGGCCACTTTGGGCATGATTGGGCCCAATGGTCTTAGATCGCCCGAACGCAGGGCCAAAAGGTCATCGCGGTCCAGTTTTCTAAGCGAATTGTTAACAAAGGGGCCTAGTTTAAGGCCGCTATAGTAACCCGGTAAGGTCGGGGGCTGATCTTCAGAATTACCTTTTTTAGGCAAATGGAGGGCTGATTTAAGGGAACTTCTGGGCTGGCTTTTGCCCAGACCCTTACCGGCGGCTAGGGCTTTGGGGGTAAAAAAGCCGGCGCAACCCTTTCTCATGGATAGAAGTTTTTTCCCGTCAACACTTCCGTCAAACTCAAAACGGAACATGAGCGTATCGGCGTGACTAAAAAAATTATTTATCCTAATGTCGTAAATGGCCCTTTGCTCGACTTGGGGCAAATTGTCGTGAAAAACCACTTCGGCGTCAAGGAGACGATAGTTGGCCAAACCCTTGGTGGAAAAGTCGGCCCCCAAATAAGCCGATAACATCAAATCGGCTTGGCCGCTTTCGATACTCATACCTGGGGTTAAATAGCCGTCTTCCAAACACCACTCGTTGGCCTTAAGATCATGCTCGGTTACGATCCTGCCCTTGGAACGAGACAGGGGCTGCCCTTCCAAGACGGTGACCCGGTCAACGAACATCAAAGGCTCATCCGGGAGACGCACCCGGGAGGGAAATGAATCCAGTCCGGCAAAGCTTGGCCCCAAAACCGCTTCGCCCGAACCCACGGCAAATTCCAAACAATCCTCTCGATCGAAAATGACCCCTTTGGTGGACATGAAGCCCACGGTCTTGCTCCTGGGCCCGGGCTGAGGAGCCGGGCTCTGGGCTAGCGGGTTTTGCTCTGGCGGGTTTTCTTCTGGCGAGCTTCGTTGGGGTGAGCTTTGTCTGGGTGAGCCAAAACCGGACCGGTTTTGACCGGACCGACCCGGGCCCGGGCCGGGGCTGGGCTTGGTTTGATTTAGGGGCTCAGAGGTTTTTTGAGGCTGGGAGATGATTCGCCTAATGACCTCGGGCCGAGAGGCTGAGGCTTTTGGGCTAAGCGGAGCTGGCGAGAGATTGGCCGCTGGCTTAAGGGCCTGGGCTGGTTTCTCGGCCGCCAATGCCGGGCTAGTGGCCGGGCTCGTGGCCGGGCTTTTGGGCCGGTAAATAACCGAGGACAGGGGCCGGTTGGCCGGGTCGGGCTTCTGGGCTGGGCTTGGGGAGGATGGCTTTGGGGCGGCTTGATCGGGAGCGCTTCTTTCCGGAGCGCTTTTTTCCGGGCCAGAGAGGCGCTCCAGCCAGGTTAGGTAGTCCTCGGACTTTTCGGGCGGCTGTTGGGTTTCCTTGGCCAAATCGAGGGGCAGGACCGGGGCCGGCCAGTTGATCTCGGGCGGGGCCAGGTTAATGGAGACCTCGTAGCGCTGGTCCGGCTCCGGGGCGGGCTGGAGCATGGTTTTTTCCGGGGCCACCGGGTAACCGTAGAGCCAGAGCTCGGTTAGAAGTCGATTTAGACCGGTCCAGCCCTCGTCCACGGCCGTGGCGGCGATGGATTGGGCCAAATGGGGCCGATCGCCTAGGATGGCCTTAATCATGCGAGTGGTTGAGTTACCCGGGCCCACCTCGACAAAAAAACGGATACCGTCTTGGTAGGCTTTTTCGATCAGATCGGGGAAACGGTGACCGTGGAGGGCCTGGGTGGTCAGGGATTCGGCGATGACTTCGCTATTTTGTTCCATGAGGTCGGCATGGGCGCAGGAATAAAGCTTAAGATCCGGCCGGCGGGTCACCTTACGGGTGTGGAAACGGCTGTACTTTTCCACCACCGGGCCAACCACCGGGGCGTGAACGGCGGCCACGTCTTCGATGGGGAAGAGGGGGGCTTCCAGGGTCTGGGCCAAGAGATTGACGGCGCTCTCCTCACCGCCAGCCACGATTTCTTCTCGGGTATTAACCAGTAAAATAAAAACCCGATGGCGGTGGGGCGGGGGCAGGGCCTCCAAGGCCTCTTTGGCCTGCTGGTAGGGCTTGGGAATTAAGGCCGATAGCCACTTTAAAACTTTGTGTTCTGGCCAGTTCCAGTAAGCCCTGGGAGCGTTTAGTTCTCCGGTCAGATCGCCATTAAACAAGGTCGAGGTGGTCAGATCCCGGTAAAGTTCATCCCGGTCAGCCCAGATGCCGCTGGCCACCAAGGCCGAGACCTCACCCAGGGAATAGCCAATTAGGGCCTGGGGCCGGATGTCAATCTTATCCAAAACTTTGGCGCTCATTAAGCCAAAGCAGACCTGGGCCAAAATGGCCTCCCTAACCGAGGGCCTTTTGTGGTTTGGTTCCCAAAAAAGCTCGCTTTGAAAAAAGCCAATGGGGTTTTCGGTTTGGGTTTCCAAAAGGCTGATGATTTCCGGAAAGGAAACGGCCAAGCCCCGGCCCAGACCCTTGTAGTGATTGCCGGAACCGGGAAAGACCCAGGCCAGATCGCCCACCAAATCATTGTCCGGGGCCTTTAAAATCCTGGGTTTAAAATCCCTATCGATCTCTCCAGCCTGGGCCCTTTTTAGATGAGCGGCCAGTTCCCGGTGATCCCGGGCCAGTAAGGCCAGGCGCGGTTTGCCGGGCTTGGAGCGGTCGATGTGGGTTTTGGCCAGATAAATCAGATCGCGTCCGGAGTGCTGTTCGGACAACTCGGACAGGAAAGACAGGGCTTCCCGAAAATCCTGGTCAGTATTGCCGCGAATAAAAAACCAGACGTCGGGCTTAACCACGTCGGAAGCCACCATCAAGGGCTGGGGTCTGGCCCCGGGCGTTTCCACCACCCGGTAACCCGGGCCCTCCAGCTGTCTGGGCGGATCCTTGGGATTTTTTAGCCAATAAGCGAAACCGTGCCCACGGCCCAGGGGCTTCAAATGATGCCTTAAATAAAAACCGCTTTTGTTGACGCTAAAAAGTCCGGACAAGGGCCCCAGTCTGGTCGAGCCCTCGGAAATGGTCAGCTCGGCCAGGGGCTTTAAGCTCTCGGCCGCTTTGGGCGAGGCCAAGATCATGGCCGCCGCCCCCTCGACCCAAACCGATTTTGGGGCCAAGGCGGCCGTTTTGGGATCGCCAAAGGTATCGACCACCCCAACCAGGGCCAGATCGATGAGCCCTTCTTTGATCATGCTCATGGCCTCACGTAAGGCCCTCAGCCCGCTGTCCTGTTCCTCGCTCATGGTAAAGGCCGGACCGCCCAAGCCCAAAAAGCGGGCCAGTCTTGAGGCCACGAAACTACCCAAGGCCCCCAAAACCCGGCCCCGGGTCAGGGGCGGCTGGGCCCCTTGACGCATTTGCTCGATGAGTTTTTCTAATTCTTCTGGGCTTAAACCCTTGTCTTTTAAGGCTAAAGCCGCCCGGGGCGCTCCCAGCCACCTTAAAGCGTAGTCGGCCGACCTGGGATCGATCTCAACGCCCATAAAAACGCCGACCCGGTCTTGGTCAAGGGCCTCGGGCCAATGGTCGGGATCCAGCCCGGCCGCGGCCACGGCCGCCTGGGCCGCTTTAAAGGCCAAGGTCTGCTGGGGCAGGGCCTCGGAGATTTCCTTGGGCGGCAAATGAAAGTTTTTTACGTTTAAGGTCAAATGGTCAAAAAAATAGCCAGTGGTCTTAAGCCCGCCAAAGCGCCTGGTCTGGGCCATGGGCGGCTCCTCGGGGGTAAGCCAATACCTGGCCAAGGCATCGTAATTTGGCCAAGGGGCCAAAACCGTTCTGGCTGAAATTAAAAAGGCCGAGAGATCGCTGGCCTTGCCCAGGGCCGGGGCCCCGTTAAGGGCCATTTTATTGGCCCTCAATAAGCCTCTGGCCCCCCTTAGGTCTAGTTTTGTTTCTGGCCTAATTTCGATTTGAGCCTCAGAGTTTTCACTCAAATCATTTAGAGACCAATCCGAGGGCCGATATTCTTCCAAAACGGCCTGGGCGTTAATGCCGCCAAAACCAAAGGCGTTAACCACGGCCACCCGGGCCCGGCCCTGACTTGGTTCGGGCCAAGCCTCGGCTTTGCTTAAAATTCTAAGGGCTGGTTCTTGGGCTAGATTAAGTCCGCTGGCCGGGGCCAAGTAGCCGGCCGAGGGCGGCAGGATGGCTTTTTGCAAGGCCAGGGCGGCCTTGGCCAAACTAACCGCCCCAGCGGCCGAAAGAAGATGGCCAAGGTTACCCTTAATTGAGCCAACCACCGGGGCAAAGCCGCAAGAACGGCCGGCCAAAAAACTCTTAATCGAGGCCATTTCGGCGGCGTCGCCCACCGGGGTCGAAGTGCCATGGGCCTCGATAAGACCCGGGGCCAAGTCAGAAGGCAGGCCTGATTCCAAAAAGGCCGCCTCCATGGCTTTTTTTTGGCCCTCAAAGTCCGGGGCCAAGGAATTGCCTTTCCGGTCGTTAGACAGACCCAGACCGGAGATGATGGCCATGATTTCATCGCCGTCGCTGATGGCCCGATCCAGCCTTTTGACGGCCAAGGCCACGGCCCCAGAACCGACCACCAAGCCGTCGGCGTTTTGGTCAAAGGGCCTGGAAAGACCGCTCCGGGAAAGGGCCCGGAGCTGACTGAAACCTAACTGGGTAAAAAGCGGATCGGCCTGGGCCAAACCCCCGGTCAAAACCAAACTTAGGCTGCCCTCCCGTAACTTGGCCATGGCCAGTCTTAAGGCGTAAAGCGATGAGGCGCAAGCGGCGTCCACGGTAAAGGCCGGGCCCTTAAGTTCCAAGGCCTCGGAGGCCAGTTTGGCCGAATAACCAACCGCCCTAAAGGGATTGGTCTTGGGTGGGGCGGTAAAGGGATTTAGGGGCCAATTTCTGGTGGCCTCCCGGCCATAAAGGGACAAAGTGGCTTCGCTCATGGTCCTGGTGGGTAAGACCACGTGCCCGGCGATGACCCCAATCTCGCTTCGATCGTGCCCGGCCATGAGTTTTTTGGGCAAAGCCCGGCTAACCGCCCTAAGCCAGTACAAAAGCGAGGGATCGGCTTCGTTTAGGTTAAAGCTGGCCGGCAGCTTGAGCCCTTCAAAATCACCGGCCGCCGGTTCATCCTCACCGCCCGGAGCCCCATCCAGCCAGCTCCCGTACAGAGAATAGCACTTGTCTAGCTCCGGGGGGGTTTTGGCTGAATAAAATTCCTCCGGGTCGGCCCCAAAATCAGCCAACCGGGCTTTCCTGAAAAAAGTCCTGTTGTTTAAGACATTATCCCAGAGCCGGGCCGGGTCCTTGGCCCCCGGGACAATAAGCCCCAGGCCAACCAAGGCCATGACCTGGCGGGGATCCCGGGCTTTGTTCATATACTTGACTCAAATAAACCCTTGACCCGATTGTCTCCAATCAAGGGCGTTTGAAAAAGCCTATCCATATATTCCAACTCGTCTCCGCGAGCTCCCTTCCTTAACCACAGCGCTCTGCCCAAAACCTTTACCAAACTCCCAAGCCCTTTGGCTTAGGCCCCTGGGCCTAAGCCAAAGGGCTTGGGCTGAAATCTCCCAATAAAAAACTGACTCGGGCCGCCCTGGGTCCGATTCTTAAAAAAAGCTTCCATTTCTAAGTTTTATATTAAAAAAAACCGCCCTAGGCCCTAGCCCGGTGGGCTAGGTAAAAAAACTTAGCAAAAAAGGCAACGGGGGGTGAACTGGAATGTTAAACAATGACTATTTAAGATGCCACCCCCGTTCCCTTGTTACTCTACTCGGTTCCTACCAATAGCCACTCGCTCCTTAAAAACCTGAAATCAAAAAAAATATTTAAAAAAAACAGGCGATAAGGTATCATGACTAAACAATATCGTCAGAGAAACATCGCCTTTTAGAACGATTTTAACTAATTAACCATAAGGAGCTTTACAATCCAATGGTTTGGCCTGAAAATTTTAACCAAGAATGGTCAACCAGGCCGATCAATTACCACCTATTTAAATCATCAAGAAAATCTCGATCGGCTTGCCCCCAGCCCCCCTTTTTGGGAGACCTGGTTAAGCTTAACCGGCTGGCCCGGGCCGCCTGTTTAGGTGACCAAGCTTGAGCTGGTTAGGTTTTTCCCAGGGTCGCCGCTTTAGGTGACCAGGGCTGAGCTGATTAGCTTGGCCCGGCGGCCGCTTTGGGCTGACCAGGCTTAACCTTATCGGATTTGGTCTCAATAAAAAAAATAGGAGGCCGCCGGCTAGGGCGACTAAGCTTGGCCAAAAGCTCGGTCAAGCCAGCTTCAGGTAAGCTCAACTTAGTGGTTAGCCAGTAAAGGCGCGCCAAAGGCGAGTTAGCTCATGGCGACAAGGAGCCATAACGATTATAACCTAGCGACCTAAGAAATAATTTTACTTAATCTTAGCTCATATCAGGCTATAAGTGAAAAGGCTCTGCTTGCGTTGCCAAAAGAGTCACCTTTCGTGAACGAGACTTAATTAAGAATCAAGTGCTTTACTAGAAGATCCACTCAACCAAGCTAATAAGCCCAAGGAGCGTCACATAGAGATAAGCTCAACCGTAACATTTAAAACAAGGAACATCACAAATAGGTCCGCTCAACCTAAACTTTTTTACCAAGGAACATCACAATCAGGCTAGCTCAATTAAGAGCTAATCCTTTTGGAGCTCAACTTAGTAAAAAAAAAGGGAACGTAGCCTTTTTACCAAGGAACCTCACAATCAGGCTAGCTCAATAAAGAGCTAATCTTTTTGGCGCTCAACCTAGTAAAAAAAAAGGGCAGGTGACCTTTTGGAGCTCAACTTAGCCTTAAACAGGGAACTTTATCTTTCTGGAGCCTCGACTTGGCTCAAAGCCTGGGAGCGGGTTGCCTTTTCGCAAGCCCGGCAATGGTAAGTACCATAAAGTGTCATAATCCGGTTCGCTCAACCTAGTTTAAAACCAAAAAGCCTTACTAGCGGATAGGTTAATCCTAATCTTTAAAACCAAGTCAAGTTAGAAAAAAACAAAGCTTAACTTTGCTTTTAAGCCTGGGCGGGCCGCCAAGCGGGCTTGGCTCAACTCTCATTATCTGGGAGCTAAACCGGGCCTTTTGGTAAGCCAGCTCTGGCCAAAAACTAAGAGAGCCTGGCTTTCTCAGCATCTCGACTTAGAGTCAAATCTTAGGGACCGTATCTTTGGTAAGGGCGACTTGGCGGTCAACCAAGAAGCGTCGCCATCTCATCAACCAAAGGGCAACAAACTAAAGGAGCCTCCTGAGAGGTAAGCTCAACCTCCGTTTAAAACCAAAGGGGCGCCATTAAAAGATTCTCTCAACCTTTCCAAAACCAAGGAGCCTCACGGTCAGGCTTGGCTCAACCTAATTTTTTAACCTAAGCTGAGCCGCCAAGTCCCGGGTCCAACCGCTTTCGCGGACCGCGACCTCTTGGAACAACTCGGAGAAAAAAAACCGGGAGCGTCACCTAGTTGGAGCTCAACCTGGAGTCAAAAAAGGAGGGTCACTTTTAATAAACGCGACGAGGATAGAAAACTTGGGAGCCACACCTATTCAAGCGCTCATCTTGACCCGTAACTAAAAAACTTCACGACCGTAAAACTGGTCTTAGTTAATCCAAGACAAGCCAACCCTAAGATAAGTTTTTCCATTCAAAACCAAGGAAGGCCTGGTAAAGTTTACTCAAGCCAAGTTTTTAATCTAAAATCGCTCCTTTTATACCTAGCCTAGTTACAGTCTAGAACCAGATATCCAAGAAGTTAACTTAGTAAAAACCCGGAAGAGTAATCTAGATGGTCTTCAACTTAGAGTTAAACAGAGACAAGCTTGCTTTTAGTCAGCTCAACTTAGTCTTAACTAAGTAGATTTACGCTTTGTGACCCAACTTCGCCACTACCAGCGAACTTCACTTTCTAGTGGCTCCCACCGCTTAAACCGAGGAGCTTGGCAATCCTGTGAACAAACCCCTTATAATTTAGGTAAGTCACAATCATGAAAGTTGAACTGGGTATTAAACTAGGGAGGTCACCGTCCAGTGGGCTCAAGGGCCGCGACTAGGGCGGGTCACGCTTTGGGAAGCTATGCTGGTTTTAACCAAAGAACCTTACCATCAGGGGGCTCAACCCAAAAAGGGCCCAAGGAACTTAAACCTAATAAGTGTCAAACCTACTCAATGAGGCCGTCACTTCAAGGTCAGCTCAACTCGGTCACCAAGTCAGGGAACCGCGCCGTCAGGATAGCTCAACTTGGTAGCAAACCAGGAGCTTCACCGTCATGAATTGGGCCAATCAAGAAAATCAACCTGGCCCTGGGAGCTACGACCGATGAAAAAAATCACCGGGAGCGTCACCTTCATGAAAAGACTGGCCTTTTTTCCATAAGGAAAAAAAAGCTAGCCTCGCCAGCCCCACGGTTATGACCGCCAGGCTTTAGCGCTCTTAAAAATTCTTTATTCCAAGTCCTACAAAAAAGGCCTAGCCCATGACTTGGCTTTTTACTCAGAAAGCAGATCCAAACTAGTGCCTTGACCCAGGACGACCACCTCGGCCGGGCCTCCGACCGGGGTCCTTAGAAGCTTTAGAAAGGTCTCGGCCCCTTCCTTAAGGCCAATTAGGCCCAGGCCCTGGGATTTAAACTGCCCGGCCAGGGAATCGTTGACCATGCCTCCGGCCCAGGGGCCCCAGTTGACGGCCAAGACCCGGCAATTGGGATGGAGGGTGGCCATCTCCCAGGCGGTTTTGTTTAAAACCTCGTTGCCGGCGGCGTAGTCACCCTGACCTTGCCGGCCAAAGCGGGCCGTGGTCGAACTGAAAAAGACCATAAAGCGTAAGGGCTCAGGCTGAAAGGCCTCAAGTAAATGCGAGGCCAAAATGGTTTTGGTGGCGTAGACCTTGGCGAAATCGCTTTGGTTTTTCCCAATAATGGGATGATCGGCCAAGATACCGGCCCCGTGAATAAAACCTTTGATGGGCCCAAAACGCGACCTAATTTTTCTGGCCGTCTCTTCGATCAATTCGGGCGAGGTAAAGTCTCCGGAGAGGTATTCCACCCGGGCCCCGGCCTCGGATAAGGCCTTGAGGTTATTGGTCAGCTCTCTTGAAGACAAGATTAAATTAGCCCGATGCTCCAATTCCCTAGGTTTGGAGGCGCTGTTGGCCCGATCAAAAAGGGCCCCCATGATTTCCTTTTGGCTCTTAAACTCGGCCAGCCATTGGGGTTCGGGCGGCGGCAAGGGCGTTCGGCCCAAGATGACCAGGGTAGGCTTATAGAGCTTAGCCAAGGCCAACATGGTGGCGGCGGTCACCCCTCGTCCTCCTCCGGTCACCACCACGGTATCCCCGGGTCCCAAAGGCGCCTCTGAAGAAAAGGTTGGGAGATAAGGCTTTAAAGCTAAATTATACACCTTATCTCGTTTAGGTAAACCCAATTCCACCGGGCCTTGACAAAAAGCCGCTTCCAAGATCGAGGTCACCCAGGTGGGCGTGGGCGAATTGTAAAGAACCAAGGGCAGATCCAGGACCCTGACTTTGACTTGCGGCCATTCCCGGGCGGCGCATTTTAATAAGCCCACCAAAGCCCCGCTGATGGAATTGCCCAAAACTACCTTCTGACCGTCCGGCCTGGGAAAGCCAAAAAAGCCGCCCAAAAAGCTCAGGCCCACGATGGTGTCGGCCCGGTCAGCCATGTTTTCCAAGGCCGAAAGGGCCTGGGTAATTAACTTTGGATCGCGATCCGGGCCCGGCCAGACCAAAAATAGGGCCCGGGCTTTTCTAACGTCACTGCCCCATCTATCAAAGTCATAATTCCAGGGCTGCCGCTCCACCTCCAGGCCCTGCTCGCTTAAGGCTTTTTCCAAGGCCTTGGCCAAGGGATCCGAGCCCACTAGCCTGACAAAGCCATAGGAGATAAACTTGTCCCCCTCCACGGAGGCGGCCTCAAAGAGGGTGGGCTCAACTTGCCATAAACTAGGCATCTCCATTGAGCCCGAGGCCAAAACCCGATCCAGGATCTCCTTGCCACTGAGGGGCCGCTCTCCAGATCGGGGCTCGGCCGGGCTTAGCCCCTCGGGCCCATGTGGGGCCTGGCTCCGGCTGGGCGGCCCGACTTTTAAAGAGCGCTCTTGGGCCTCCCAGGCCGCCTCGATTTGCTCCTGGTCAAAAGCGCTTTGACCAAGCCCAGCCTGAGCTTGCTTGGCCTTTTCGGAATCAAAATCCCGGCCATGGTCACGATCATGCCCACGGCCGCGCTGCCGCCGATGGCCTCGGCCATGTTCCCGGCCGTTTCCGGCCCCTGGACTTTTGAGGCTCTGGAGTTGGGAAAAATAATTCTGCCAATCGCCCAGGGTCTTGGCCTGGGCCAGGATGTCCTGGTCGGTTTGGCCCTCCAAGCCCTCCGAGAGTAAAGCCAAAATCTCGACTTTCTTAATCGAATCAAGGCCCAGGTCGCTTTCCAGGTCCATGTTGGCTGAAAGGGATTCCACCGGATAGCCGGTTTCCATGGAAACCACCTCCAGGACCTTGCCCAAATCAAAGACCACCAGAGCCTCAGGGCCAGGGGCCTTTTGGCCCAAAGCGCTGGCCTGGCCCTCAGCCTGGAGCTGGCTTGGCACTTTAGAAAGGTCCTGGGCCGCTTCCGAGGGGGCCTCGACTAAGAGCGAAAAATCAGACTCGCCGCTAGGCCCGGCCCTAACCAAGACCTCGACTAAGGCCCTTAAGGTCTCTGATTCCGAAAGCCAGTCCGACTGGGCTTGGGGGAAACGATCGGACAGGGAGGCCAAGAGCTCGACTTTTTTGATCGAATCAAGGCCCAGGTCGTTTTCCAAATTCATGTCGAGGTGTAAGGAATCGACCGGATAGCCGGTTTCATAGGAGAGGATCTCAAATACCGTATCGGCAACTTTGCCCGGGTCCAAAAGCCCCACGACCTGGGGCCCTTTAACGGCCCCAGCCTGAGGGGCCGCCTCCACCAGAGAGGTTTCTCCGGCGGGCTGGCCTGGCCCAGCATAACTTGAGCTCTCGGGCCTTAGGTAGGGCTGATCATCTGGGTAACTTATTGGCTCATTGGAGCGATTAAGTTGGGCCTCAATGAGGCTCTGGGCCGGGGAAGAAGCCTGGGGGCCTTCGCAGAGACGGCAAAGATCGCCCAAAGTCAAAGACTTGGTCGGATCAGACCCAGCCCCGGCCAGACTTGGGAAAATATCGGTTAAAGCGGCTAGAAGTTCGACTTTTTTTATCGAGTCCAGGCCCAGGT
>JAITJP010000095.1 GCA_031278835.1 Deltaproteobacteria bacterium | reverse complement strand
AACCAACGATTATTTAATCAAATGAAGAAAAGGACTTTTTTTAAGCCCAAAAGGCTTGTCTTTAAGCTCAATGGAGGCTTTTGTTTCCCTGGTCCGGTTCGGTCGGCTCAGGCATTTCTGACTGGCCGGTCAAATTAGCCATAAGGGTTTTGGCCGGCTCAAAACCGTGCTTGACCAGAGGGGCCAGGGCCTGGATGGACTTTTCTTTGTCCTTGGGCTTACCGTATAAGTCGTTTTCCGCGTATATCAAGCCGATGATGGCCTCGGGATCGCCTTTTTCGGCGACCCGGCTCAAATAGTTAATGGCTTTGACCATGTCTTTAGCCAAAAAGGCTCCGCTAAAAAGGAAGCCTGCCAGGACCAACATGGCCTCCAGGTAATTGTCCTGAGCGGCCTGTTCGAGGTAAGACAAGCCTTCTTGGGTTTTGTGTTCGCCAAGGACCAGATAAGAGCCATAGAAGGTTTTGGCGCTAGGCAAACCGCCATCGGCGGCTCTTTTTAAGTACCTTTCCATGGTTTTCCGCTCCGTTTTCCAGTCAAAGCCTTCAAGATAACCCAAATGAGCCTCCTCGAATTCGGGAATCCTAAAGGTGTCAGACCTTCTAAGTGGAGCGTGTTTGGGATCAAAATTGATGACATTAGGAGGAATGTTTTTTCCATACATTCCAAACATTTGCTTATGTTGCATATCAGCTTGATGAACCATCTGACCCATCATGTTGGCTAATACTTCCTTCGGGATGTTCGGCATAGGGCCGCCATGGACCCTTATGGGTATGGGCATGGGCATGAGCGAGCGCGGCGGCAAGGCCACGACCAGATAGGGAAAAATGTCCCAGCGGTCGCTTAATCTCGTTTGAACCGATTGGAGATTATTGCTGCCTAAAAACCACAAGATGGCGTAATCGCGCTGGGCTTCCAAGATGCCCCCATCGGCGGCCTTTTCTAAATGTTCCACGGCCCTTTCTGAATCCCTTTCCCTACCCAGGCCTTCAATCAGCATCCGGCTCAAAAGGTAATGGGCCCCGCCATCGCCCTCGACGGCCGCTTTTTCAAACAAATCAAAGGCTTTGCTTTGAATTTCCTGGCCCTCTCCGCTTAAAAACAGCTCGTTGGCGCCCTTAAAGCCATCGGAAAGGTCATAACTGATACCAATATTTTTAGCGATCGAGTAAATTGACAATTAAAAACTCCTATAAGTTTTTGGTTAAAAAAATGGCCAGGTCAGCCGGCGCAAAAAAAGCCCCAGGCTGACGACTTTAACCTAAAAAAAATTTACCGGTCACATTGGGTCAGAGTCCAGAGGCCCGATAGTTGGGTTTAGCTCACTTTGGGCCCTCAAAAAAAACGAAGGCTTACGACTTTGACCATAAAAAAAAATATTCCCATGGTTTTGAGTCCGTGCTTAAACGGACGAGAATATTGGGCTAAAAAAAATTCCGCCCGGCCAAAGGCCAATTAACCCAAAATATTGGGCTAAAAAAATTCCGCCCTGGCCAAAGGCCAATTAACCCAGAATATTGGGCTAAAAAAAATCCGCCCCGGCCAAAGGCTATTTGACACAGAATATTGGGCTAAAAAAAATCAATGGAAAGTAATGCCCGGTTTTTCAGGGTTTACCGGACCTAAGGCGTATTGGCCAAGCAATTGTGGAAGTTCCAAACCCTGGGCCGCCAAGACGGCCAGTTCTTTGGCGGCTTTTTCTTTGTTTTTTGGTGAACCGTAGACCAGGGACTCGGATAGTATTTGGCCTAAAATACCCTCGGGATCGCCTTTTTCCGCGGCCCGGCTGTAATACGAAATGGCCTTAATTACGTCTTTGGTGACCAGGGCGCCCCGGCAAAGGTAATTTCCATAGACCACCAGGGCTTCGGGATCGCCCGCCTCGGCCGCGAGTTGTAATAAAGAAAAGCCTTCGGAGGGGTTTTCTTGGCTGACAATCAAATAGCTGCCCAATAAGGTTTTGGCCGGGGCCAAGCCGCCCTGGGCGGCTCGTTTAAGCCAGTTTTTGGCGGCCTTACGATCTGAGTCCGTTTCAAAGGCCTCAAGGTAAAGTAGATGCGACAATTCGAAATTTGGGATCCTAAATGAGTTATATTCTCGCAAAGGGGCCAATTTTAGATTCATGGAAAGAATTTTTGGAGGCGGGTTTTCACCATAAACCGCGTTTGGTTGATTCAGGGCGTGATCAAAGACGGATTGATGAATTTGTTGGCCAAGATTTTTTACTTCCAGCGGTATTAGCTGGCTGGGATAGCCCGGGGTCTCAAGGTCAGGCTCGGAGGTGATTTTGTCGGGAAGCAAGACGTACAAATGGGGATACCTTTCCCAGTGGTCGTTTAACCGCGATTGAGCCTTTTCGAAATTTTGCGCTCCCAAAAAATGGCAAATAGCCAAATCATACTGGGCTTCGTGGATATGGCCATCGGCGGCCGCTTCAAGGAATTCCAAGCCGGATTTTGTATTTTTTTCCGCTCCTTGGCCGTGAATCAGCAAACGGCTAACTAAGTACTGAGCGGCCGAGTCGCCTTTGAGGGCGGCCTTATGAAACGAGCCAAAGGCCTCAGACAAAAATTCCTTACTTTTACCGCCGAAATACAAATTAGCCCCAAGGACGAAGCCATCGGTTACGGGATATTTATGGCCGATATTTTCAATCAATAAGCGAATCGACAAGAATTAAATCTCCCACACGGGTTTTGGTTATCTGGCCAAGGCCATTAAGTTTTAAGTTAATGGCTTTAAATTAGATAACTTACATTGTGT
>JAITJP010000381.1 GCA_031278835.1 Deltaproteobacteria bacterium | reverse complement strand
AAAAAAATAACTGACGTAGAGAAATTTGACATTCTTTTGGTTAAAGCTACCCTTTCTGATTCAATTGAAGAATTTGAAAAATTTTTCCAGTGAGATTTTTTAACTGATTCCGGGTAGCTATACCTGTCAAAAGGACCTGGAGATGAAGCCCCTCACTAAGGCCGGTCTCCGTTTGCTTTAGCTTTAACCACCTAAATTTTGTCGCGAGTGGGGCTTGACTGTTTGACCAAGGAGACTTAACTTTAAGGTGTGACATTTGCTTTTGACCGTTTTTGGGTCTATTCCCGATTTTATTTTTAAAAGGGGCTTTTTAAAAAACCCAAAGCGCTTTTGACCCAAGACCATTGACACCTTTGGGGCAACTCTCTACAATCTGCGGTGAGACCGGCTCCTTTGGAGACCTGACTGGCTCAAGTCAGTCGTGACCAGGTCCCAGACCACTCTTTAGTTTGGCTAGAGAGGTAATTTAAAATAGACTTTTGAGAGAGATATATAGAAATATATGTATTTTTAGGTGTTTAATCTATGAAAATTGATCCCTATAAAACCCTGGGCGTGGACAAAAAGGCCAGCGAGGCGGACATAAAAAAAGCCTATCGCAAGTTGGCCCGTAAGTATCATCCCGACGTCAATCCGGGCGACCAGCAGGCCGAGGAGAAGTTTAAAGAACTGTCCACGGCTTACGACATCCTGTCCGATCCCAGTAAAAAAGCCGAATACGACAACCTGGGTCAGGAAGCTTTCTTTGACCGAGGTTTTGGCGGCACGGGCTATCAGCAGCCCAACTTTAACATGAACGATTTTCCCTGGGGCGATCTCTTTGCCGATCTTTTTGGCGGAGGGGCCAAAACTACCAGGGGCGGTAATCGCCGGAGCTCTAGTACCTTTTCCTTCGATAATTTAGGGGGTTTTGGCCAGCAGTCTTTCGTCCCCACCAAGGGTCAAAACCGCGAACATACCTTGTCTTTGGATTTTAGGGACGCCGTTAAGGGTCTGGACATAACCATGAAACTGGACGTGCCCGAACCCTGCTCAAAGTGCGGCGGCAAAGGCCGAGTCGAAAAAGGCACCAGGGTTTGCTCGGTTTGTCGGGGCCAGGGCAGCGTCATGAAACCCGAGACCCTCAAAACCCACATTCCGGCCGGGGTCAAAGACGGGCAAAAGATCCGCCTCAGGGGTAAAGGTTATCCCGGTCAGGATGGCGGCGCCCCCGGCGATCTTGAGCTTTTGGTCAAGGTTAATCCGGATCGGGTTTTTACCCGGGACAATGACGGCAATCTCTCCATGGAAAAAAAGATTAGCCTTTACTTGGCCCTTTTGGGCGGGAAGGTGGAGATCCCCAATATCTCGGACAAGGCCTCCCTGACCATTCCGCCCGGCACCCAAAACGGGGCCAAATTTAGGCTCAAAGGCAAAGGCGTGGTCACGGACAAAAAAGCCGGCGATCTCTACGTCACCGTCAAGGTGGTCTTGCCGGTGGAACTCTCCCCCGAGGCCGCCGAACTGGTCGAAAAGCTCCAAGAGCTGGCCCCTTTGCCCCAAGATGAGATCGGCTAAGCCAAAAAAATCTCAAAGCCCCACCGTCGGAGCTTTGAGATTTTTTGTTTTTGGCCCAAAAGGGCCCTTCACTGACCTGCCCAAAACCGGCCCGTAATCGGTCAAAAAGGCCCCTCACGGCTCTTTGGCCAGCCAAAGGCGACAAATACGCCGGGCCGGCCCTTTAGAGCCACCTGGGGGCTCCTAGGCCCCTTTACGGGGGAAGTCGTCAAAAGCCCCATAATTTAAGGCCAAAACGGCCATGACTCTTATAACATAAGGTTTTTTAAAAGAAAAATAACAAGAGAATCGAAAGAGCCCATGACCCTTGATAAGAATCTTCAAGTCCCGCTCCCAGATGGCTGCGTC
Source organism: Deltaproteobacteria bacterium (assembly GCA_031278835.1). Taxonomy (GTDB): domain Bacteria; phylum Desulfobacterota; class Desulfarculia; order Adiutricales; family Adiutricaceae; genus JAIRNQ01. The sequence goes on along the minus strand of JAITJP010000381.1, from coordinate 3,126 downwards.
ATCGTGCCCGGCAAAGGCCCTGACCCGGCCGTTTACAAGACTTTTCTAATATCTCAAAACCAGGTGGGAAAAGCCATTAACAAAAAGGTACTCATTGGTAAACTTGATTTGGCGACCAATAAACTCATTCCCAACGACCAATATTGGGAACTTTGCCCAAGTCAGTCAATCGAGCCGGCCATCGAGTCGCCGCACGAAACCGGGCAGTCATTTGGTGGCGAAGCCCTCTTCGCTAGCGCCCTTATTTTCATGGGCCTAAACGAGATTTTGGAAAAAAACTGCCATGACCATGAGTTCATCAAATCGACGGCCTATGCCATGGCCGCGGTCGGTAACTCCTTCCATGACATGCTTGACTTTTCCGAGGTTTATACCTTGAGGTATAAACCTTTGGAGTTAGACTCAGCCCCCAGATATTTCGCCAATATTAGCCTGGAAGAGCGGCTGGGCTTTTTTAAAGACTGGCTTCAACATCTGCCCAAGTCGACCCTGTCGGTCTATGACGCCATTTCCTATAAACATTTCGCCAATGACTTATTTGACGACCAAGAGGAGCGCTTTCACGCCGGCCGTAGAGTCGGCCTCAATGTCGGCATGTTTGTGGCCGACAATATAGGGCTGCCCGTTTGCTATGTCCTTTACCAGGGCCCAAGGAGCAAAAAGTCTGACCTAAAAAGCCTGATGGTCCTAAACAAAGAGCTTGGCCTTAAGGACTTGGAACTGGTTTTACGCGAAGATTTTCTGTCCATTGAAAACGTTAAGTATTTAGAGGCCAAGGGTTATGATTTTATCATCCAGGTTCCTAACCAAGACCAGAAACTTCTCCAAATAATCGATCAACATAGAGACTCGATCCGCTTGGAGTCTAACTTGATAGGAAATTACGTTCAGGCCATTTCGATTAAAGATTTTATGCCCGAAACGGACAGCTCGTTAAACCTTTACTTTTCGGATAATTTGGCCGAGCTTAGAAAAAGCCGACTTTTATGGACAATCGAGTCCAAGGAAGAAGACCTAAAATTACTAAAAACCCTGCCTGATCAACTCGATAAAGACTATAGCCCCTATTTTGATATCAAAATAAAAAAAGACAAAACCTTTACCTATAAGCGTAACACGGCCGCCATCGACCAGACCTTGAAAAACGCCGGTTTCGAAGCCTTGCTTTCGAGCGCAAATATCAGCCCCCATAAGGCCTTTAACAGTTACAGCCTGGTCAGCCAGATTGAATATTACTTAGAAAACGTCAATGACCTCTGGGGCTTGAAAGGTTTTTTCTCCACTCCACCCAACCCTTATTCTTCAGAATCCATAACCGAGGGCAAACTTTTTTGCTGCTTTATCGCCCTGATTGTCGTAACTTATCTGGAGGATAAGCTTCACGGCTTTTTGAAAACCCGCGGCTGGGATCTTAAAGAGGCTTTGGCCGAGCTGGCTAAAATTAGCCTGGTCACCAAGCCCCGTGGCCAAAAAGACATCACCCCCCTAACCGACACGCAAAAAGAAATTCTAATTATCTTAAGCCTTAGCGAAAATGATCTCCGTACTTACGCCGGCCTAGCCGACTAAGGCGGCCAGCCGGGCCGCCGCCTTGGTTGTCAAAATGAAACCAATATGTCATAGTTAACTTAGGATCCGGCCAGGATCCCTAAGATTGGCCTTCACTTTATTAATTAAATGAGCGCCCTAAGTACCAAACAAGGCCTTTGAACTAGGAAAGGTTATCTAATATTATCGTAAAATCATAGGCTATGAAAATTTGCTTAAATAATCAAATTTCAAGCCCAATTTCTATCTCAAAAAACACTTTTTGAGGTTTCCTTGGGTTATTTATGACAGAAACAACGAAAGATCCCTGTCACGCGGCCAAACGGTCAGCCAAGGTCCCTTTGTTAAATCATTTTTCCCACGAAGACCGCGTTTTGATCGTCATTACCGCTGACCCCGACTCCATTGCCAGCTCGGTGGCTTTGAAAAGACTGCTGTGGCGTCGGGTGGCCCAGGTCACCGTGGCCAGTACCAACGAGTGCCGGCGCCCAGACAACCTACGCTTACTGCGGGCCTTGGGCCTGACCCTGGTTCATTTAAACGATATCGATGTCTCCCATTACACCAAACTGGCCATGGTTGATTCCCAGCCTCACCACACCCCACAAACCCTGGACATGCATTTTTCCGTGGTGGTCGATCACCACCCGGTCGGTCATCTAAATCCTCACCAGCCCCAACCCGAGTTTATCGATATCCGTAGCGATTACGGGGCCACGGCTACCATCTTCGTTCAATATCTAAAAGCGGCCAAGATTAAGCCCAATCAGCTCCTGGCCACGGCCCTTTTTTACGCCATCAAAACCGATACCCTAAATTTCGCCCGCCAAGGCCAGATCGAGGACGTCGAGGCCTTTCGTTGGCTCTACCCCTTGGTTCATCTGCCCCTTTTGAGCCAAATTGAGCAGGCCCCCATCAGCCGCAAGTCTTTTAAATATTTCCTGGAAGGCTTAAACACGGTGGTTTTTCACAAAAACTACGCCGCCACTTATTTCCAGGAACTCGATCACTCCGACACTCTGGTCATCGCCGCCGATTTTCTCATGCAAATTGAAGGGGTTAGCCGGGCTTTTTCCTGCGGCGTTTATGACGACAAACTGGTGGTGGTCTTGCGTTCCCTGGGCATCAGGTCCAGTAACCTGGGCGCCCTGGCCCACGAGGCCTTTGGCTCCTACGGTTCGGCCGGTGGTCATAAAAACATGGCCCGGGCCGAGATGCCCCTTTCGGCCATAGATCCTAAAGGCTCCATGAAGCCGCTCCAGCTTTTCCACTTTGTCGGCCGCCGCCTCCGCGAAGTTTTAGCCAAAAAGGCCGACTCCACCGCCACCCACAAGCCCGCCTCCACAGTGCACAAGCCCGAGGCCGCGCCCCACAAGGCCGAGGCCGGCCACAAGCCCGAGGCCGCGCCCCATAAGGCCGCCACCGCCGCCCACAAGGTCGCCGCCGCGCCTCACAAGGCCGCCGAGAAAAGGGCCCCCAAAAACCACCCCAAAGCCCGAAGCGCCGCTCACAAGCCCTAAGCCTGGTAAAAATCTTTTTCCAAAAGGGCCAGAGACAAGGCAAAAAGCTGGGTTCTTT
>JAITJP010000318.1 GCA_031278835.1 Deltaproteobacteria bacterium | reverse complement strand
AAAAACCTTAAACGATACCCTTGGCTTTTTTGTCAGCGATCTCGGCAAATAAGATCTCGTAATTTTTGACAACCTTTTCACGCCCCTCGATAATGGGGCCGTGTCCGCAGATGACCTTTTCCACGTCCAGTAAGCCGTTTAACAAGGTCACGCTTTTGTACATCTGGCTGGGCTGGGAACCATAAAGGGCGATTGAGCCAATGGTGCCTTTAAAATAAACATCACCAACGGCCAAAAAACCCCTTTCCGGCCAGTGAAAACACATGCCCCCGGGGGTATGACCGGGGGTTAAATAAAGCTTAAATTGCCGGCCCTCATAAATAAAGGGCCCGGGAAAACCTTTTATGAAAAGTCTGGTGTCGGGCACGTCATAGACCGGCATGTTGCCTTGCATGCTTAAAAAGGTTCCGTCCGAATTTAGATAATAAAAACGCGCCCCGCCCATGACAAAAAAATCCAGTTCCGCCAAAGACATAAGTAGATCGGCCTTAACTTGTTTGGCCACCATGACGGCCGCCTCGGCGTGATCGGGGTGACTATGAGTGCAAAAAACCACGCCAATATCCATGGGGTCCAAGCCGTCGGCCACTATGGCCTCTTTGAGCTCTCCCCAGCCTTTGGCCGTGCCCGGGTCAATCAAGATATGTTTGGGGCCTTTGATCAGGATGGAATTTGAGTTGATTTCACCGGAAAAATCCAAATTAGGCATTTTTTCATAATAATATATGTCTTCCCACTGTAGCATTTATTTTTCACCATAAAGCCAAGTCTTCCGCGCTTTTTTTTCGCGAAAAACCGAAAAAAAATTTCCGCCGCCCTAAGGTCAGCTTCAAAAAATAAAAAAAATAAGGCCTTTTATCGGCCCCAAAAAAAAGCCAGGCCATTAGGCCACTTGGAAAAAAGGCCCAAACCCTGGCTAAAAGTTTACCACAAACGGCCCAGCCAAGCTATTTTCCAGCCCACCAGGCCTTCTATGGCCCCAGCCCCATAAAAGTGCCAGAGGCCCAGCCAAAGGCGGTCACCGGGCTATTTTGGCCCTGGATCGGCCCATGCCAGAGGGGGCTGGACTAGGCTCCAGGGGCTGGCCCGGGGCCAGGCCCTAGGGACTGGCCAGGGGACTAGTTTTTTGGCTCGGTTATGTGGTATAAATCAGTCGATCACCATACAAAGGGCTCTTTTTTTTCAATCGCTCATGGCGATAGGGGAAAAGTGCGCCCCAGGGAGGCTTCACGTGGATGACGTGGTCATTGTGCATAAAAACGAGGCCGGTTCAACGGAACTGGCCAATGTGACCGAGGCTCGCTTAAATGGTCGCTTTCGTATTCATCGAGCCATTTCCAATCAAAGGCCCCTGGCCGACGAGGATTCACCATTAAACCTGGAACCCAAACTAGTCATCTCTCTGGGCGGAGACGGAACTCTGCTTTACGCCGCCAGGACCTGGGGCCTAAAGGGTTCCCCGATTATTGGGGTTAACATGGGTAGGCTAGGCTTTTTGGCCGAAATAGAACCCGAGAGATTTACCGAGGTCCTGGAGAGCGCCTTAACCGGTCAGGCCCAAACCCAGGAACGCAAGGTCATGGATTTTTCCGTAACCCGCGACGGGCAAGTCATCCACCAAGCCACGGTCATAAATGACGTGGTCATAAATAAGGGGGCCCCGGCCAGGATCTTAAGTCTGACCTTAAGTATCGAAGGCAAGGATTACTGGACTTACCGGGCTGACGGTCTAATTTTGGCCACGCCCATAGGCTCCACGGCCTACAACCTTTCGGCCGGGGGCCCGGTGGTCTTTCCCGGCCTGGAGGCCGTGCTGGTCACGCCCATCTGCCCTTTTACCTTGGCCACCCGTTCGGTCATTTTGCCCTTGTACTTCAATATCGAGGTCATCATAGGCGAAAAATCCAGTGACGTTCTTCTGACCGCCGACGGCCAAAGGGTCTTTGAACTTCAACCCTTTGACCGCATCAAGGTCCACCGTTCCAAGGCGGTCATCCGCCTGGTCCTAAACCCCCACCGCCATTACCTCGAAACCCTAAAAATCAAGCTGGGCCTTTTCTACGATCAGCCCGTCTAAAGCCCTTTGCCCCAAGGGGCCGCCCTTAGACTTTGGCCTTAAATAAGCCCTGGAAACCAAAGGCCCCCTTAGGGCGGACCCGTAATTGTGGCCCAAAATTAAAGCCGGCCTGGGCCTTGGATAAAATTAAAGCCACCCCCCAAGGAGCGGCCTTTAAAATAAAATAAAAAATTTAAGGCCAGGGAAAAAAAACTGGTCAAAATCTTTTGGCCCGGCTAAGCCCTAATGTTTATGATGGTGCCCAGCATCTGGTCGGCCGTGGGGATGACTTTGGCGTTGGCCTGGTAGGCCCGGCTGGTCACGATTAAGCCGACCATTTCGTTAGCCACATCAACGTTGGAAGTTTCCAAAAATCCCTTAATAACCCCGGAACCGGGCAGATCGGGCGGCAGACCGGTGATGGGCACCAAGGGGCCCTGGGGCGAGGAGAGCTGTTGAGTGGTCACCCCGGAACCGGACCTCTCGGGCAGATCGTAATAAAGGGCCCGGCTGGCCTTAAAACCATCGGTTAAGACGTTGGCCAGATTGTGGGCTATGACCTGAGTGCCGATGCCAAAGGAGTGAAGAGCGGCACTGGAAGCGTACATGGCACCAGAAATACTACTCAAGCTTCAATCTCCCTTTGAAAAAATTGGCGGCCGGCCTGGCTTTAATGACTTGGCCTAAAATTTACTTAAGGCCCAGCTAGGGGCAAAAAAGCCAGACCAAAACCTATTTCATCATAACACAAAAGCTCCAGTAACCATAATTTTACTTTCCTGATTTCCAGCTTCTAGGGCCTGAAAATTAAACAAAAAAAACCGCTTTTGGCCAAATTCAGCCAGGGTCCCCCCAGCCAATTGTCCTGGCCAATTAAGATCTTTTTTATTTGACCAGCAAAAAAAATTTACTTAGCCCCAAAAGGCCTAGCCAGCCTGGCCCCCAGCCTGGGGGCTTTTTTGTGAATAAAATCCCAACAGCTCTCTTCTTTGACCGTTGGCCCCGTAAACGGCCCTTAGGGCCCCTTGGCGGGTTTTCGCGGCCGAATCGTGGTATACTGGTGGGACCAGGGCTTGGGAAGCCTCTGGGGCCCCATATGACCGTTTAAAGGGCAAATAGCTAGGGGACCTCAGGTTGACCCCAAAGCCAGATGAAACTGGCTGGCGGTATTTTTCAAGAAAAAAAATTTTCGTAAGTTAGCTTACCAATCGGAGTTAGTCTTTGGTTGGTTTTTTTTTCCTTGTTGGGCTTTGACCTAGGGGCCAAGGCGGCTTATTGATTTGGACGGCTTTTGACTTGGCCCATTAGGGCCGGCGGTTTTTTTTACCGAGGCTTTGGAAAACCCTGGCCCTTTTCTCAAAATACTTGTTTAGAGGCCTATTCGCGTGTATTATTGCTTGATAATGTCCTCGGGACCCGTTTAGGCGTGGTCAAAGTTATTGGAGGCCTAGGAAACAAACATGCTGATTTTAACTCGTAAAATCGGCGAGGTCGTCACCATTGGCGACGACATCAAAATCCAGGTGGTGGATGTCAAGGGTCGGCAAGTCCGGCTGGGCATCCAGGCCCCATCGGAGTGGTCAGTCCACCGCGAGGAGGTCTTTACGCGTATTCAGGAGCAAAACCTAGTCTCCGTCACCACCAGGACTTCGGATCTGGAAACCGCGGCCAAGTTTTTGGTTAGCCGAAAACCCGAGGGCCAAAAATGACCAGCGAGCAAAAGCCCAATCAATCTCCCAAAGGCCTGAAAATCTCCACGGCTCGTTTTGGGGACATGGAGTTCCCGGAGGAATCCGTCATTAGCGTTTTGGGCGGAATCATAGGTTTTCCGACTTTGGTTAGATACGTCCTAATCCAAAGGCCCACCGACGCGCCCTTTTATTGGCTCCAGAGTTTAGACG
>JAITJP010000285.1 GCA_031278835.1 Deltaproteobacteria bacterium | reverse complement strand
ATTGGCCTGGGTCCATTATATTCCAGCTTCGCCAAAAGTTAATTTACTTGATGGTTTTAGTCTATGGGGTTGATTTTTGGAAGAGCCGTGAGTAAATGGGCGAATTTATTTGTTTTTTTTTGTGAAGGCCAGTTTTGGCTTTGGGGCCAGGGCTTGAAGCTGGGGGCACTGGATCTGGCTAAATAATTTTAATTTTGGGCCATAGATTCCATTATTTTTTGGGACTTATTAAAGCTTATTAAGGTTATAGTCAAGTTAAATTTTAATAATTTGTGCTATAATCCTGATTTTTAACTGATGTTTTTTAAAATTTTTTAATTTAAATTTTGTTAAACATATAACTAATCAAAAATATAATTTTTTATATTGTTTTAGGACATAAATTTATAGGCTGACTGGGGAGAATATCGGCTCGGGAATTAAAATGATCAAAGTATTTATCGTCATTTGTTACTGGACAAATCAAAGGCCTTATCGTAAAATATGGAAAGGCTTAACTAGCGGCAGTGCCTTTTTACTGGAAAGTCTTTATTTTTCCAATAGTTAGGAACAGCTCTTTTTTGGATCCTTTAGGGTTAGGCAACGTAGTCGATCCAGCTCACCCCAGGGGCGATTTTGACTATCTTCTGATCAACTCAAACAATTTTTTCTTAACTTTAAGGACCAACGGGACCATGACAAATCGCTATTTTTCATCAAAAAATCATTTAAGCGTTCTGGCCGTTTTGATGGTCGTTTTTATTGTTTCGGGTTTCTTTTTTCCACCATCGGCCAAAGCCGCCACCGTGACCGATCGCATCGTGGCCTTGGTCAATAACGACGTCATTACCTTAAGTGAGCTTAAGGCCCAGCTGGCCCTAGTTAGAAGAAACCAGAGAGGGGCCTTACCTCCGGGCCCAAGCCTGGAGCGCCAAGTTTTGGACTCCATGATTGAGTTAGAGCTCCTAAACCAGGAAGCTCGACGGGTCGGCCTGATGGTTACCGAGCAAGAGGTTGACAACGTTATCGAACGAATTAAAAACGACAATAAAATCTCTGACGCTCAGTTAAGGGCCTCTCTAAAACAAAGTAACATATCTTATGCTGATTATCGTTCTAATTTAAAAACTGAAATACTTAAAGAAAAAGTTTTATATAGAAATATCGTTCAAAAAATAGTCGTTACCGACGCCGAGGTCGATAAATTTTTGTCCGGCGAAGGCCCCAAGGACCTTGGCCTTTACATCGGGGGTTCGGTTGAATCGGACAAAGTCAGGTTTTTGTTTCTGCCATCTTCGCCCAATAAATCCGAGGAAGTGGTGGGCCGGGCCATGACCATAAAAAGAGAAATCGACGCCGGTCTATCTTTTGCCGAGGCGGCCAGGCAGTATTCCAAGGGTCCCGGCGCCAGCAGTGGCGGCGACACCGGCACCACCATCAGGGAACTGGCCGATCAGCTTAAGGCCGTGGCCTTGAGCATGGCCCCCGGTCAAACCAGCGAACCCTTGGACGGCGGTCAGGTGGTCTTACTGCTTCACGTTGAGGCCAGGCCAGCCTCTAGCCCCCCGGCAGAAACCACGGCCGACGGCCAAAAAGCCAAAGTCGATTTGGGCAGTTTTAGTCCGGAACAGCGGGACATGGCCAGACGTCAGTTGGAACAAGTTAAGTTAAGGCAAAGATACGAAGTCTGGCTAAATAACCTCAAATCCAAAGCCAACATCAAAATAACTTTGTAACCAAAAAGCTTTAATCAAGGCCTTTTGGCGGCCCGGTTTTCGAGCCCAATAAGCTTGGCTTTGGGTTCGGGCTTAGCCCCTGGCTTCTGGTTATCTTACTGGTATGTCTTAAAACCGAGGCCAAAGCCCCCTTTTGGCCAAGTCAATAAAACCTAAGCGCTTAGCCGCTAATTTTTTTTCGCTCCTGACTTTTATTTTGCTCAGGTAATTTTCAAGCTCTTTTTAGTACTTAGTACTATTTTAATGATAATTTTCATCAAAATAAAGATTAAATATCGTATAGATATGTTTTTGGAGTCTTCGTGACAGAGAAAATTCACCATCAGCCCTTTGATCATCTTACCCTGGAAGACATAGGACAGCTTTTGAGGGAAGCCAGGGAAAAGGAAGGGTTGACCAAATCGGACGTCGCCGGCCGTACCAAAATAACCCTCGAACAACTAAACATTTTAGAGGAAGGCCGATCTCCCAAGATTGCCAGCGTCTACGCCTGCGGTTTTATGCGCACCTACGGCGAATTGGTCAATCTGGATCACTTTCCGGAAATCTATCAAATTTATAAAAAACTGACTTCCGAAAATGATGAAGATTACGGTAAACCGCTGACCTCAAAATACATGCAAACGGATTTGTTGTCAGACAACCCTTCCAATACCGGGACCATCGTCATAGTGGTTTTGGTCATCTTGGTTTTGGGGGCGGCCGTTCTTTATTTTAGCCCCACCTTACGAGACAGCGTTTATAACTTATTGCCAGAGGTGGCCCAACAAAACCTGCCCCGCTTCGAGAGCTCCGAACCGGCCCAAGATTCCGCCCAGGCCAGCCAAGCCGTCACGGATCAAGCCCCGCTTCAGGCCGAAGCCCCAGTCGAGGACCCTGAACCAAGCCCGCCCCAGCCCGAAACTTATCATGGCCGGCTCACCCTTAGGGCGGAAAAAAATACCTGGGCTCAGGTGGTCGTTGACAACGCCCCCATGGAGCATATCATCCTTGAGCCCGGCCAAAGCCAATCGTTTGATGGATTAAATAGCGTCCACCTTATCGTGGGCGACGGTCTAGCCTTAAAGATGGAATGGGACGGCCAAGATCGCGGTTACGTCGGGCAAGAAGGACCTTTTGAAAAATTTTTCACCCTGACTCCACCGGAAACTTAAAAAACCCGCCAGCCCCCTCTGAATTGACCGGGAAAAAACCTATTCCCGGTCTCCCCATCCAGCTAGCCCCAAAATCCCAGAGCTTTTTCGGCCGCCTTTTTAAGACTTAAATACTTAAAAAATTAAAAAATTAACCGTACTTTCGTAAGGTTTTTATTTAAACAAATACAAGACTCTTGACTTGGCCGTAATCTTTCTCACCCATCAATTTACCCTGGTCTTTGGCCAAACTTGGCCCCCCAATTCGGGCCTTTTTTGTGGTCATTCCAAAGGGCCATTTTGGGCCCTGGGAGCGCTTTAAAGGCTCCGGCCCCTACCCGGGCCCTCAAAGGAGCGCCCAAGGCCGCCTAGGGCCATTTTTGGCCGTTTACCGGGCCCTTTTGGTATGGGGCTAAGCTTTTTTATTTTTGGTTTTTCCAAAGCCCATCGAAATCGCAAAAAACTTTTTTCATAAATCCCGGGTTCCACCATGACCAATCCAAGGCTTAATCTAGCCCCATTACTTGAAGAAAATCGCGACGCCGAACTGGTTAGTATCCTTTCCAGTCTCCACCCGGCCGATATCGCCGAGGCTTTAAGCCCTCTGGACATGGAAGACACCATAAAAGTCATGTCCTTAATGGATATCCAACAAGCCGCCGACGTTTTGGTGGAATTAAGTGAGTCGGCCCGAGACCACGTGGCCCAGGGCCTACCCAGGGATCAGCTCACCAAATTAGTGGCCGAGATGGATTCCGACGACGCCGCCGACATCGTGGGCGATCTGGACGGCCAGACCCAGCAAGAAGTTTTATCGGCCATTGATTCCGAGGAATCCGAAGAAGTCCGGCGCTTACTGATGTATGACGAGGAGACGGCCGGCGGCATTATGCAGCTTGAGTTGGTCTCGGTTCAAGAAACGGACCAGGTCAGCCAAGTCATTGAAAAAATCCGGGAATTAAGCGACAAGGTGGAGGATTTTGAAGTCGTTTTCGTGGTCGATCATAACCAAGGCCTAAAGGGGGTGGTCAGCTTAAAAAAACTGGTTTTAGCCCAGCCCCAAACGACCATTAGCGATCTGATCGACAACCCCGGCCTGGTGGTCAGGGTTGACGAAGATCAAGAAAGCGTGGCCCAAAAATTTCAAAAGTATGACGTCCGGGCGGCCGCCGTCGTGGACAGTCAAAACCGCTTACTGGGCCGCATTACCGTTGACGACATCATAGACGTCATGCACGAGGAAACCGATCAGGACTTTTACCGCCTGGCCGGGTCCTCCGAAGAAGAAATCTATACCAGCGGGGCCCTGCGCACCGCGGCCTTGCGCCTACCCTGGTTACTGTTTAACCTTTTTGGCGGCTTTATCACTTCCCTCATCCTTAGCCACTATGAGGCCTCCTTACTTAAAACCGTGGCCTTGGTCACCTTCGTACCCATGGTCATGAGCCTTTCCGGGGCCGTGGGCTCTCAGTCGGCCACCATCACCGTAAGGGGTCTGGCCATGGGCCGTATCGCCTCCGGACAAATACTCAAAAGCTTATTTAAGGAACAGAAAGTTACCGCCTTTATGTCTCTGGCCTTTGGCCTTACCATCGCCCTGGTCTCCGGTTCCGTTCACGGCACCCTCCGATTGGGCCTGGCCGTTGGCCTGTCCATCTCGGTGGCCATACTGGTCTCGGCCTTCCTGGGCGCCGTCACCCCGGTATTTTTTAGAACCATCCACATTGACCCGGCCCTGGCCTCGGGCCCCGTGGTCACCTCCACCAACGACGTGGTCAGCTTACTTATTTACACCATGATCGGCACCTCGATTGCCTAGTCCCGACGGGACTAGGGGCCAAAAAGTTAAACCATGGTCAACCAATATGGCTAAAATTAATGACAGTTTCTATTGATTTTGAGACATTAAGTAATTAAGTTAAAACAACTAGAAGCTTGAACATTTTTAAGTGCTTGAGTTAAAATAGCTCGAAGCTTGGACACTTTTAAGCGCTTGAGTTAAGCTGGCTTAGCCTTAATCAATATTAAAGTTTTAATCAATTTTTATTTTTTTTATTAATTAAATACAAAAATGAGTTTAAGGTTAATAGCTATGCTCTGGCTAAAGTTATAAATTCCGAGGCCCATTAAAAACCAAGCCTTACCACCATCCATTATTTTTCAATATTATTACTTATTTACTTAAATCTGACAAAAAATACCTAAAAAATCGTTTTTCCCAGTAAAGGCTCAGAAATAAAGAGCCAAGGGCTTTAGCTCAAATATCAGCCAAAAATGGCCGGCTCAGACCAGAAAAAAAATTTTGAGGCTTTTGCCCGAACTTTTTTGCCCTAT
>JAITJP010000283.1 GCA_031278835.1 Deltaproteobacteria bacterium | reverse complement strand
GACGTCAAAACCATGGTGGGCGGCGCCCCGGTAACCAAGGTTTTTGCCGACAAGATTGGGGCCACCGGTTACTCCGAGGACGCCCCGGGGGCCGTGGAGCTGGCCAGAAAACTCATCGCCTAAGAAGCCTTTTCAGCGGCCGGCCAGACCTTAAAAAATTTCGCCGGGCTAAATTCGGTGGGCCCAGGGGCTCCACCTAAACTCGGCCCGGCGACTAAAGGACGATAATTTGGCGGACTTTGTCCGGTTGACTTTATGACCAAAATTTTTTGTAAAAAGGGAGATGATCGACTTCCTTGGGTAGCCATAAACGCCTAGCTTTCCCTTCTCGCGTAGGTCTAACTCGCGATTCATTTAACCAACCTTAACCATCACAAAACCCCTCCGTTCTTTTGACTTCAAAGTCACCCCTCCAAAAAGGCCATGGCTACCCAAGGCTACCCTAGGCAAGGCCTGGGATAGCCTTGTCGTTTTAAAGTTGGCCAAAGCATGGAAGTCAAGCCTTTCCATTGAAGTTCTTCCTGGGGCACCCCTAGGGGCCCAACCAGGGAGCCAATTTTTATCAAAAAAACACTAGCAAATACCGAGCCTGGGCTATAGGTTCATCAATTCTATCTCGCGATTTAAGAGTTCTTCGGCCAAATCCAACATATGGCGCCCCCGGGCCAGGTTTTGCTCATAAGGCGAGGCATAGGCCTCCTGGTCCCACTTAAAAAAAGCCTCGGCCAGGGAATCAATCAAATACCTTCGGGCCAAATTTAAGGCCAAAGCCCTGACCACGGCCGGTAAAAGTCGATACTGGTCGGGACTAAGTTTCAAGCCGCTTTCTCTGTAGCCCCGCACGATGGCCGAGGCCAGATCGGCTCGGTAATAAGGTTGGCTTGGGCGGACGGCCCAGGAGCGGCACATCTCGCCAATGTCCAATAGGGGATCGCCGTAACCCACCGTGTCCCAAGCGATTATTGAGGACAAGTTCTGGTCAAGTAAAAAATTATCGGCCTTGCAATCCCTATGAATGACCAGGTCCCTGGCCAGGAAAACCCTGACAAAGCTTGGCCGGGTGGGCAGCTGCCGGGCCGCCTCTAAGCCCCTTTTTAGGTCAGCCGTGACCGCCTCCAGGTGGGGATGGCCACGATAATGGTTAAAAATATCCGAGAAATCCGAGGGCGAGCACAATTTTTGATTGGTAAACTCAACGTGATCCAAGGGAGTGAGCAGTTCGATGGGCTTGGGCAGGTTTAGGGCCAGGTGATAAAGGCCCAAGGTTCTAGCCGACCAACCGGCTTCTTCCAAAGAATCCTGATGGGGCCGCCTACCTGGCAAAAAGGCCGTCAAACGCCAATAGGCCTCAGGGCCACTCTCATGAAAGAGCCAGCCGGCCTTTTTTGAGTGAATTATGTCCGGAAAACCAACCTTAAGCCCTTTTAAGGCCAGGCCCACTCGGTTCCAGTTCTCCCCAATCGATTCGGCTGAGCTAAAATAATCGTTTAATTTTTGAAAAATAAACTTTTTTCCGTCCTTGGCGCTGACCAAAAAGGTCTCATTAACCCGGCCAGAATCGACCATTTTTATATCCGAGATCAGCTTCTCCTCCAGGCCAAAACCCTCTAGGAGAACGGCCCTGAGCCTAGCCAAGTAAGCATCGCCTAGTAGCAAAATTCACTCCTAAACATAAAAATTCATTAACTTTTAAAGCGACAAATGCTTGAAAATTAATTTTAATCATTATACATGTCAATTTCTATATACTCAACTAAAGCGGCCTGACAGGCCTGACCGGCCTGACCTCCCGCGGCCCTGGGCTCAAGGCCAGGCTTTTGTAATTATTATTGGCCTTATCCTTGGTTAAAACTAAACTACAAACTATTAAAAGGCCATAATTATCTTGTAAGCCTCTAAATAACTTCTCCTTTTATTGATTTGTTGGGACTTTTACCAGGCCAAGGCCGGCGCCTTTTTGACTAAACCCGAGCCACTGGCCCCAAAAAAAACTTTCTCTTGGAATTTAAACTTGAACGGTTATAATTAGTCAGAATTAGGGCAGTTTTATAAAAAAACCTCTTTTTATTTTTCGAAAAGCGCCTTTTACCAGTCATAAGCCCTAGCTTGGGCCAGCCAGGTCAGACCAATATTTAAATTTTTTCCTGGTCAGCGGCGATTTTGTGATTTTTTTTAACAATTTAAACTTAACTAATTAATTACTCATAAAAGGAATTAGCCATGAAAACTTTTTTAACCTTCCTAATGACCATTATCATGGCCCTTTTTTCGCTCTCCCTTTTTGTTTTTAGCCAAACCGCTCTTAGCCAAAACCAGTCAAAGGACCATTATCATGGCCCTTTTTTCGCTCTCCCTTTTTGTTTTTAGCCAAGCCGCTCTTGGCCAAAACCAGTCAAAGGATCCATTTTACCAGCTCAGACCAACCCTCTCCCCTCAATTAAGAAACTGGCCCTAGGCCACTAGGCTTGATACCTTTAAACATCGAAGTTGTCCTAGTTATACCAATAAGGTCGGGCTAGCCTATCCAGTCAAGACCGGTTCCAGGGCGGTGGATTTTTTTTTGGCTAGTTTCACCATAAACAAATTTAACCAACTGGCTCAGGATGACCTAAATTGTTCAGATTTCACGACTTTCAGTACCATTTCCTTTCAGGGAACCACCGCCGAAATCACCGGAGAAAACTTTCTTTCCGTAATGTTCACGACAATGGGTGACCATATCGGAGCGGCCGGCGCTTACCAAGAATCCGTCTGTTTGTTTTTAAGCTCAAAAGTCAAAAAGTCCTTGAGCTAAGCCATATATTCGTTAACCCAAAACAAGCCATCCCCTTACCGTGGCCTTTGGTGGTTAAGGGCTGGTCTCAATTGAACCTGGCTGACCGGCCCTATGATTATGATTCGCCCTTTCAACAAAGAAGCCGCGGTCAAAGAACTCCGCCCATCCCGACCAATTTTTTGGGCGACTAGGTAACCTTTAAAAGCCTTGGCTCGGCGCTCCTTAATGGGCCAGATCTGGTCATTGGCCTGGATTGTCCTTTCTCTCGGGCCGACCGGCCCCAGACAATAACCATAAGCAAAGAAGACCTACTTTACTTGGGGGCCAATCCAGAAATATGGCCATGATTTTGGCCTTTGTTTTACAAAACTTTCGCTAAGTCTAGGCTTACCAAGGGTTTATGAACATTAATTTTAGACTTAAATTTGCCCAAAAATCGCTTGCAAAACTGAAAAATTCCTG
Organism: Deltaproteobacteria bacterium; assembly: GCA_031278835.1. Classification (GTDB taxonomy): domain Bacteria; phylum Desulfobacterota; class Desulfarculia; order Adiutricales; family Adiutricaceae; genus JAIRNQ01. The sequence goes on along the minus strand of JAITJP010000283.1, from coordinate 2,061 downwards.
TTAAGATCACTTAATATCTACAGGATACGATTTTACATTCACTCTTTGTTAGATGTAGGCTGATTTTTAGGTTAATTAACTTTTTTCCAACATTTTCAGAGGTTAAACTTATGAGATTTTGCTTTTTTGCGATCTTTACCGCCTTTTGTCTTTTAGTGTCCCTTTACGCTTTACCGGCTAGCGCCCAATTTGATGATTTGTATGGATTAAACCCTGAGATTGAATCCGGTCTAACCGGCCTGGGTTTTACCACCCTAAGGGGCTACCTTCCGGACGGCAAGTGCCAAGGGTTTTTTAACCAAGTCGGGGTGACTTACCCCTTTGGCACCGGCTCCACGGCTTTGGATAAAATTTTGGCCGACTCGGCCAAGGCCGACTTTGACGGCTTTTTGAAAAGCCAAATGGAATCTTGCCCAGAAAACGTTGATACCACGGACACTCCCACGGCTCAACACAGAAAAACCTTTAGGGCCACCACGGCTGGAAAAAAATACTTGTCGTTTTATTTCAGCCTTTTCGAAGAAGTTCCTTTCGCGGCTCACCCCAGTTCCGGGAGTAGCGCCGTTGTCTACGACCTGCAAACCGCCAAACCCATTGAACTGGGGACCATCTTTGTTGATGCCCAAAAAGCCATGCCGGAACTCTGGGCTTACCTGGTCAAGGGCTGGTGCGATCAAGGCAAAGGGGCCATGCCTAGCTATTACAACCTAAGCTCCGAGGAGGGCTCCTGTGGGTCAAAAACTCCCCCGCTGCCCGACACCTTTAAAGCCGATCCGGTTCCCTTTACCGCCCTTGGCGCCACCACCCTGACCCCAAACGGTCTTTCCATACAAATTGACGCCATTGACGCCTGGAGTATGGCCGACGGACCCGGAACCCTGGAAGTTCCCAAAGATTACCTGGTTTCCATTGGGGCCAAAAAAGAAGTCTGGGAATAACTTTTTTTCGTAAATTTTCCGCCATGAAAATGGCCGAACCAAGTGGGGCCCTTAGCCCGGCCTGGTCCGGCCATTTTTTTTAGGTCCAAAACGGCCCTAATGGGCCCTAGAGCCCTTGAACGCCCCAGCCCCCACTGTAAGTCCAAATCCGGTGGCCCCAGGCCGCCACGGGGCTATTTGGCCCGTTTATGGGGCGATTTTGAGGGGGGGCGAGCCTTGAGATTTTAGGGCAGCCTGGCCAGGGCCAGGCCCATAAAAAAACCCACGGTGGTGGCCAGGTTTAAACTCCGAACGCCGGGCTTTAGGGGAATGGTGTAAAGGGCCTCGGCCCTGTCGATGACCCGGGCGGGCAGGCCCTTAGTTTCCCGGGCTGGGTACTCCCAGACGCTCACCATCACCGCGCCTGGCCTAGCCATGCGATGTATCGCTTAAGGCCCTATAGCCAAAAGCTTATTTAAAGAAGGGAAAGTTACCGCCAATACCGACCTGGCCGTTGGCCTGTCCATCTCGGTGGCCATACTGGTCTCGGCCTTCCTGGGCGCCGTCACCCCGGTATTTTTTTGAACCATCCACATTGACCCGGCCCTGGCCTCGGGCCCCGTGGTCACCTCCACCAACGACGTGGTCAGCTTACTTATTTTGGCCATGATCGGCACCTCGATTGCCTAGTACCTACGGGCCATGGGGCAAAAAAAAGTTAAACAATGGTCAACCACTATGGCCAAAATTAATGACAGTTTCCCTTGGTTTTGAGACATTAAGTAATTAAGTTAAAATAGCTCGAAGATTGGACACTTTTAAGTGCTTGAGTTAAGCTAGCTTAGCCTTAATCAATTTTTTTTTCATTAATTAAATACAAAAATGAGTTTAAGATTAATAGCTATGCTCTGCCTAAAGTTACAAATTTCGGGGCCCATTAAAAGCCAAGCCCTACCACCATCCCTTATCTTTTAAAATTGTTACTTATTTACTTAATTTTGCCAAAAAATCTAAAAAAATCGTTCTTCCCAGTAAAGGCTCAGAAATAAAGAGCCAAGGGCTTTAGCTCAAATATCAGCCAAAAATGGCCGGCTCAGACCAGAAAAAAAATTTTGAGGCTTTTGCCCGAACTTTTTTGCCCTAT
>JAITJP010000280.1 GCA_031278835.1 Deltaproteobacteria bacterium | reverse complement strand
CGGAAAACGATTATCATAAATTTTTTATAGTTGACGGCCAGCACGTGGGTGACTACGAGGGCATGTACCGTTCTTGCCTTGACCCCTGGCGAATCGAGGAGCTGGGTCTTAGGCTGGATATGAGGGCGGCCTTGTTACTGGTTGACTCCTTACCCAACAAACCCCTTCGGGTCTTGGACGCCGGGGCCGGAGCCGGCTTTTTGTCCTTGGAACTCATAGGCTTATTGGCTAAAACCAGGCCGGGCTCGGAAGTTATTTTGTCAGATATCTCGGAAACGGCCTTGGAATTGGCTAATAAAAGAATTGAAAAAGCCCTGGGTCTTAATTCGAAAAGTAATGGCGGCTTGGCAGAAAAAAAAGTTAAGGTTAGTAGCCGGGCTTTTGATTTATTGGCAGAAAATGAAGTTAAGGTTAATAGCCGGGCTTTTGATTTATTGGCAGAAAATAAAGTTAAGGTTAGTAGCCAGGCTTTTGATTTAAGGGAAATTAGCCAAGCTTATTGTCCTTGGGCCGACGGAACTTTTGATTTAATTTTTTTGGCCCAAACACTTTGGGGGCTGATCGAAAACCTAGAGGGCTTGTTTCCGGGCCTTAGGCTTAAGCTAAAATCCCCAGGATATCTAATCATGAGCCAACATTTCCCCGGGCCGAAAGGCCAGAATTACGCTAGCTTCGTTGACCCGTCTTTGGTCTCAAAGTTGGCCCAGGAGGCTGGCTTTAAATTACTTCACACCCTAGAAACTGACAGGATGGAAAACCATCACTGGGCGGCCTCTTGGACATGCGATTAAGCCCCATATGTCGATGGTGCGGGGCCGGTCCCTTAGCGCCCACCCTTTCCTTTACCACCCCGACCCCGGTTCCGGATTTTGGTAGCGGGCCGTTTCATTTGCAGACCTGCCAAGCTTGCGGCACTTGGCAAATTAACCCCCACCCTGGCCCCGAGGCCTCTCAACGTTTTTTCGCCAGCCCCGACCGTTGGCTGGTTGGCCTAGATCCGGAAAAGAAAATAATTAACCCCATCGAGCGCTCTGAAAGTCACTTGGAAGAATATAGCCAGTACGCTAAAACCATTACCGCCCTACTTCCGGAAAAAGGGGCCATCATGGACGTGGGAGCCGGCACGGGCTTGATGCTTTCCTTAATCGATGACCAAAGGACCAAGCTGGCCGTTGAGCCCAACATCTTTGCCGCCAGGTCGGCCGCGGCTCGAGGTCACAAGGTTATCCAAGACTGGGCCGAGTTGATTAGCCCGCCTAAAAAACCCTTGGCCTGCCTTATCATGATTCAAACCCTCGATCACCTGCCCAGACCTGACCAGTTTTTATTCCAGGCCGTCAACTGGTTGGCCCCGGGCGGCTTACTGCTCCTGGGGGGCCTTATTAACCCCAGCTGCTTGACGGCCAGGGTCTACGGCCCGGCCTTTAGGCTTTTTCACCCCTTCCATCAGGTCTACCCTACCCCCACGGCCGTCGATAAAGTCTTGTCTGCCTTTGGCCTAGAACTCGTCTCAATTTGGCGCCCTTACTTTAAGACTCCCCACGGTTCGGTCGGTAAATTTTTCAAAACTTGCGGCTTTATGGCCCTACGCTGTCTAAAAATATCTCAAGATGGCCCCTCCAAAGCTTTCCCCGGTAACACCGTGACCTACCTCTACCGAAAACGGGTGCTCTTTCAGCCCCTAAAGGTGGAAGCCCCGGCCACCAGTTCTCTGTCCGTTTAGTGGGAAGCGCCCAAATTCTTGAAATCAAATTTTAGCTCTAAACATTCCGCTCCCGGCTTGCTCACAGCTGGCCAAAAATTTTTGGCCAAGAGTTTTTTTGGCATTTCTCTGGAGAGGGCCCAAGTTTTTGGCCAAGAGTTTGCTAAGGGTTTTCTGGGAAATCTAATTCGAGATTTTTTTTCCGCGATTTTGTTTTATCGCTAAATATTAGCCCTTTTGACTGGTTTTCCCCTTTTTTCACAAGTTTTTTTTAATTTTTTTGACTTATCGGCCGGCTTTTTTTTTATTTTTTGGGGCGGCTGGCCGCTTTTCGAAAAATCTCTGAGGTGAATCGACCATGAGCCTAGTCATCAAAAACCAAAGCCTTTTCTATTGTCCCCAGGCCCAAGGCCAAGAAGACCAATACCTTAGTTACGGCCGGGTTTTTAATCCCCCAGCGGGAAAAAGCCAAAGTGAGCTTATGGCCGAGCTGGCCGAAAATCCGAGATTGATGGGGGCTCTCGAAACCGACTTATCGCTGGCCTACTATGGGGGAAAAGATGACAAGCTGGTTCTGATTCGGGACGGCTGCGGGCTTAGTCCGTTGTTTTTCGCCCCCAAGGATGGGGGCTGGGTGGTGGCCTTTAGTTTGGCCGATCTCTTTGAAGCTCTGGGGGCCATCCCGCCCATGGACGAGGAAACTTTTTTTGATTTCGTGGGCACTCATTACCGCTACGTTTTTAGGGATCCCGGGCGGACCTTTCATAAAAATGTTAGGCAAGTCCCGGCCGGCCACGCCCTGACTTTATCCAAGGGGGAGCCTAAACTTGAGCGCTGGATCGATCTCTCCTTTTGGCCAGAAATTCCTAGCCTGGGCCCCCAAGCCGCGGCCGAAAAATACGTCTCCATCTTGGATGAAAACGTCCTTTTAAGGCTTAAGGCCTTATCAAAAGAAAAATACGCCTTCACCGTCTCCTCGGGCATGGACAGCGCCACCGTGGCCGCCCTGGCCTATAGGCATCTGGGCCAACCCCTGGAGTGCTGGTTTATGGCCTATAAGGATCAATCCGATAGCCCTTATGACGAAAGCCAAGGAGTCAATGAGCTAATCAAAGCCACTGGCTGGAAACTTAACCGAGTCGATTTGGGGGCCCCGGACCTTTTGGCGGAAACCTCGGCTCTGATGGATCTGACCAAGGCCCCCATGATCACGGTCACCTGGCTGGCCCACTACGTTTTGGCCAAACAAGCCAAATTAGCCGGAAACTCTTTTCTCTTCTCGGGCCTGGGCGGGGACGAGAGCTTGGCCGGAGAGTTTGAACACTTTTTCGTTTTCTTTGCCGATCTAAAGGCCAGTGGTCAGGAAGAATTACTTAAATCAGAAACTTTGGCTTGGATAAAACTCCACGATCACCCGGTTTTTAAGAAAAGCCCCGAAGTCAGAGACGACTGGTTTAAACGTAACGTTAATTTCGAAAACAAGACCATCAAGGTTGACCAAAGACGCTACTTGGCCGTTAAGGAATACTTTAACCCGGCTTGGTGGACGGAACTGGAGTCACGACAACCGCCCGTGCCCATGGCCCACCCCTACCCCTACTTTTTGTCAAATCGCCTTTACCAGGAAATGAATCACGAGACCTCCACCCCGACCTTGTGGAGCGAAGCTTTAAGCGGCCAAGCCGCCGGGGTCAAGGGCATCTTTCCCATGACCAGCCCCACTCTCCTGCGCTTAGCCCTGTCTTCGCCTGGGACTTTTAAATACCACAACGGGGTAACCAAAATGCTCCTAAGGCGGGCTCTGTCTGGCATCCTCCCGGATTCAAGCCGCCTAAACCCGGTTAAGACCGGTTTTAACGCCCCATTGGATGAGTGGCTAAAAAATCCTAAACTCATCAAAGACGTCCACGATCTTCTCTCCTCACCACCATTTTCTACCCTTAATTGGCTAGCCCCGGGCTCAGTCGATCGCCTTTTAACTGAACACAAAATCGGCCAACGCAACCACATGATGTTACTCTGGCCCTTAATCAGCACGGCCATTTTTTTACAAAAATTTTATCGCTAAAACCCCTAAAATATCTTCCAGTTGAGGAATTTCTTTGAGTCCCCTCGTCATTGTCCTGGCCTTGGCCATAATTCAAGGCCTATGTGAATTTTTGCCCGTCTCTTCCTCAGGTCACCTGGTCCTGGCCCAGGCCCTTTTTGGCCTCAAAGAACCCGAGATCCTGCTTGATTTAATCCTCCACCTGGGAACTCTCCTGGCCGTCTTTGTTTTTTACCGCCAGACTATTTTGGTCCTTTTTTCCGAACTAAGGTTTTTGCCCAAGGCCATTATTTCCGCCTCGGTCATGAAAACCAGCCGCCAGCGCCCCAACTTCAAGCTGGGCCTCCTAATCTTGGTTGGCTCCATACCCACGGCCATAATCGGCCTACTGGCCCAATCCCAGCTTGAGGCCCTTTTCGCTTCCGTCTCGGCCGTGGGCCTGGCCTTACTGACTACCGCTCTGGTCCTGAGCCTGACCGCTTTTAAAAAATCCCCTGGCCAGCGCTCAATCTCCCAGATGACCTTGATTGACGCCTTATTTATCGGAACTGTCCAGGGCCTGGCCATCGCCCCGGGCCTTTCCCGAAGCGGCCTAACCATCGCCATGGCCCTGTGCCTGGGCCTAACCCGGGAACTCTCGGCCAAGTATTCCTTTCTTCTCTCCATCCCGGCCATCCTGGGCGGGCTCCTGCTTTCCTACACCAGTGGTCATACCAGTGACCTGGGCAGCGCCTACCTACTCCTGGGCCTTTTTATGGCCGCCATGGTCGGTTACCTATCCCTCCGTTTTCTAACCTACGTGGTGGACCGAGGCCGGCTGGCCCTATTTGCCCCCTGGTGCGCCCTGGCCGGGCTTTTGGCCATTTATTGGGGTAGCCACTAGCCCAGCCCAAAGTCCTTAGCCTTGGCCCAAGCGGATCGGCCTAGAAAGCCCCCAGGGCGTCAAATTTGCTGGGGAGGCATTGTTGGTGG
>JAITJP010000278.1 GCA_031278835.1 Deltaproteobacteria bacterium | reverse complement strand
ATAGACTTTAAAAATAATTAGTGCGCTTGACGCATATGTTACTTAAATTAAACTCTTTGGGGCCTATAAAAAGATTCAAACCATGAAACATATTATCTTAAGTTTATTCTAAAGTAAAGCTTTTATTTTTTTCCCAGTAGGGTCAACCTCAGGACGCCTAACTCAAGATAATATAAATTAAGAAGATCACATCAAGGCGAAAAAATAAAAAAAATAAAAGCTTTATTTGACACAATCAGGTTGGGATTCAGACAGGGATAAGAAATAAAGCTAGCCAGAATAAAAAATTATTTTAACTAATTTTAGAAGAACCAAAACTTGAATTTAGCTAGATTTCAGATGTTTCAAAAGATCTAAACCGCCTTTCCCAGGGCTTGATATGATGTCATGCCCTAAATTCTCGGCCAAATTAGATTTGTCATAACCTTTTTTAGAAGCCTATATCTTACCAAGTATTATTAGTAAAGTCTATAGAGATAATTATTTATCCTTTGAGAGATCAAAGTTAATTGGGGCTTGGCCGGGGGAGTTTGAGAGCCTAGGGTTTTGTGAATTTTGGTTGTTTTGTTAGATTTGTTAGTTTTATTGGTTATATTGGTTTTGTGTGTTTTGTCAGGTTTGCTAGTTTTGGCTATTGGGTTTTGGCGGTGGTCTACTGTGGGCTCTGGGCGGCCAGAAAAACCAGAGGCTTTGATTTGCCCTGGATCCTTGTCTGAGGGTGGCTAATCACGAAATAGGGGTATTTTTGAGTTAAATCTGGCCGGCGCGGCTTGGTGGCGACAAGATCAAGGACAAGGTCAAGGGCAGGTAAATTTTTTACTTGACGACTGAGAACAAATGAGATAAAATTAATAATTGTCCTATCCATTAGATCTTGGTTAGGACGAAACGGATGGCCCAGCTGGTTTAAGTGATAACCGTTTGGGCGCCCGTAAGGCCTTAAATGGGGGCCGTTAACTCAGTCGGTAGAGTACCTGCCTTTTAAGCAGGGAGCCGCGAGTTCAAGTCTCGCACGGCCCACCACCAAAAAAAATTGGTTTTTTTGTAGGATTATGGCATTCACCCGCTTGACTTTTGTCTGGCGCTTGAATGCTTTTTTTTAAACCAAGCTTGGCTTGGCCAAAGGCCATTTTTCGCATGGCCCTTTAATCGGCCGGAAAGGGCTCTGTGGGCCCTTGGGCCAGCTGGAGCCAGTCTTTGTTCGGATTATGATCTGAAAAGCCTGTACGGGCCGATTTTGACCGATTGTGGGCCTGTTTTGGGTGGGGCTGAAGCCTTGGTTTTTGGCTAAGGAGTTTTTGGTTTGGTTCAAAATCGTGGGGGCTTATTTTTTGGCCCTAAGGCCAGGGGGCAAGGGCTTGGTGGGGAGGCCCACTTTAGGGCCTCCAGGCCTGATGGGCCTGGGAGTTTGGGCTTGAAAAGTAAAAACGGACCTGATAAAAAACTAAAGTTTTATTGGCCTTTGGGCCAGGGATTAATCACTTAAGAACTCTGGCCAGGCCTTGGCCTTTTGTCGGTTTTTGAAAAAATTCGGCCCTAAAAATTAAAAAAATGAAAAAATTTTTCTTGATGTTTGGAGCGAAATCAGCTATAGTTATTAATTAGTTTCTTGACGGAACTTAAGAGACGAAATTTATTGTCCCCATCGTCTAGCCTGGTCCAGGACACCGGCCTTTCACGCCGGCAACACCGGTTCAAATCCGGTTGGGGACGCCAGAAATAGAAGCGAAGCCATAAAAGCTAAGCCAAAAAAGCGGATCTGGGATTACCCAGGTCCTTTTTTTTTGGCCGAGGCCTAGTTTTTTTTGTATTTTTTGGGGAGGGTTTAAAGCGCCCCTGGGCCAAGGGGCTTTTGGCTTAATGGCTTTCTTTGGGGCGCTTAAGGTCATCGTCCCCGGAGCCAGCCATTGGGACCAGGGCTTCGGAGGAAAAAGCCCCGGTTGGCTCAGAAGCGGTGGCCTCTGGGCCAGGCAAGTCCTGGTTAAGGTATTGAAGTTTTTCTTTGGGCAGCCAGTCGGCCAAGGAGGCCTCGAGTTTGCCGTACTCAATGGGCTTGGAGATAAAATCATTCATGCCGTGGGCAATAAACATCTCCTTGACGCCGGTAATGGCGTTGGCCGTGAGGGCGATGATGGGGATGTCTTTGCCCTGGGGCAGTTGGCGTATGCGGGCCGTGGCCTCAAGGCCATCCATGCCAGGCATCATATGGTCCATATAAATTACGTCATAAGACTTATTTTTTACTAGTTCAATAGCTTCTTCGCCAGATTCGGTGGTATCGACCCTGATTTTAAAGGGCTTTAGGAGACCTATGGCCACCTTGAGATTGATTTTTATGTCATCGACCACTAGGGCCGTGGCCTTGGGAGCGATAAAGCTAACCCGATCGTGACGATCTTTGACGCCTTTAATCTTGTCAGCGTCATTAAGGATGTTGGCTATGGGCATGCAATACAAGGGCTTATGAATTAAGCGCAAGCTTTTTTTCTTGCCAATGGTGGTTCCCAGATCCAGTGTAAAGATGGCTTTAACCGGGCTATTGATTTCCTTTAAGATTTCCAAAACCTCGTCAGAAGCCTCAAAGGGAGCGAAAAGAAAATCATAATCGCTATTTTCCAGGGCGGATTTTAGTTGGCTTAAAAACTGGATGTGGCCGTGTTCGGCCCCTAGGCTATTCATGGCATAGGCAAAGGCCTTGGCTTCCAAGTGATCGCTTTCAATTAAAAGGGCTTTGGATTTTTGGGGTTTTTTCAGGGTGGCAAAGGGCAGGTAGGGAGCCCCCATGATCTGCTTGACCGTGGCCGTAAAAACGCTGCCCTTTTGATACTCGCTTTGAACGAAAATATCTCCGCCCATGAGTTTGGCTAAATTCTTACTGATGGCCAGACCCAGACCGGTGCCCTCGATGCCTTTGTTTCTTTCCGAGTCAACCTGGCTAAAGGAAGTAAAAAGTTTATCCATGTCCTCAGGTTTTATGCCAATGCCCGTGTCGGTAATCGAGGCCTTTAGGGTAATCTCGGTGGGCTTATTTCCAAAAGTTTTAAAATGCTCCCTTAAACGGGCCGAGGCTTTGATGGGCTCATCGGAATCCGCGGTACTGGGTAAGCTTAGGGCCTTTAAGGAGCCCCGGCCCAGGGGCAGGGCCTCCAAACGGAGGGTCACGAAACCTTCTTTGGTGTATTTAACTCCGTTACTCAAAAGGTTAAAAAGGATCTGGCGGAATCTAACCTCGTCGCCGTAAAGGGTGGAGGGCATATTGGCGTCAAGCTCGACCAGGAGTTCCAGGCGAGTGTCCATGATTCTGGCGCTTATGACGCTGACCACGTCATGGATTAGGGAACCCAGGTGGTAGTCAGAATTGGTCAGCTCCATTTTGCCGGATTCAATTTTAGAAAAATCCAATATGTCGTTAATAATGGAAAGAAGCGAGCCCCCGGCGCTTTGAATGCTGGAGATCATCTCGGCCGTTTCGTCCGGGGGATTTTCCCGCAAAGCCAGCTCGGCCATGCCGATGATGGCGTTCATGGGCGTTCTGATTTCATGACTCATGCGGGCCAAAAACTCGCCCTTGGCCCTAGAAGCCCGGGTGGCCTCGTCGGTTTGAACCATGAGTTCGGCCGTTCTCTCCCTAACTATCCTGGCCAAACGATCTTTGTCGCCAATGTATTTTTTAATGAGCATAAAGGACAAGGCCAGAGAGAGAACCAGCATAATGGAAAAACCAAAAAGCACCGGAACCCTAGAGCGGGCCAGTTTCCCACGGTAATCAAAGGTTTTTTGCAGCCAACGTTCGGTTATCTCATTGGCGTCAGTCAGCGGGATGGCTTTGCTTATTATGGAGCAAAGCAGGGTCTCGTTTTTATTAAAGCCAAACAAAGAGTCGAAAGTGTAATTGAAAGTTAAATTGACCTTAAAACCGGGCTGCTCCATAAAACTGGTCATGCTCAGGTTTAGATTCCTGGTGCCCATGAATAGTTCGATCTCGCCCTTGGCCAAGGCGGCGAAGGCGTCTTTGGAGGTGGGATAGACCACGGTATTGGAGTGATTTCTAAACCATTTAAAAAAAGCGTCGGCCCAACCCGTGCCCTCAACTATGCCAACTTTTGAGTAAAGTACCTCGTTTATTTCCTTGTCCGGGGTCTCGGTTGTGGAGATAAGGGCGTATTTATCGGAAGAATAGCCAACCGTTGACCAGATGAACCGATTTTGTCGGTCATCGATCATGATTAGCTCGGTGACCATCTCAAACTCGCCCCTTTCCATGGAATCCATGACCTTTATCCAACCCACTGGTTTATCGTTCCAGAGCTTAAATTTTAGCCCAGTGAGTTTTGAGATGTCCTGCAAAACGTCAATCGAGACGCCCTGAAACTGTTCTTCGATATCGTTGTAAAAGGACAAAGGATAGTTGTCATGTTCGGCGGCGTAGACGATGGCTTCGTTGGCGGCGACCTTTTCGTTTAGATAGTTAAGCTCCTCGGGAGTGAGTTTTAATAAAAATTTGTGATGGCGGTATTCGGCGAAACCTTGGTTGTAAAGCTCCACCAAGCGCTCTTGGATTCCGGCTTCCAGGGCCTTGGAAAAAACGTTTATTATGGGAACGAGATCTTTATTTTTACTTGAAAGAGATACGTCAGAGTAGAGAATGGGGATATAATCATAGGTTTCAACGTCAGGATACTTATCAAAAGCCGCTTCAGCCGTTGATTCGGTAACGTAGGCGTCAAGAGTCCCCTCTTTCATGAGCTTGTAGGCCTCGTCCTCGCTTTGGACTTCGGTCACCAAAAAAACCTCGGGAGCGTTTTCTTTCAATAAGCCCACCGTGGACGAATCAAACATAAAGCCGTAGCGAAGCGGCGTGGAACTTTTTTTGGCCAGCTCAAAAAGGGGCTCGGACCCGGCCAAGCGCATGTATTTTATGGACCTCTCGGCAATGGGCGGGGTCATAAATAAAAATTTTTGTCGATCCGGGGTAATGGAGAGTTCACCCACCAAATCCACGGTATCTTCAACCATGCCTTTAATGAGTTCTTCCCAGTTCATGAGCCTGGGTTCAACCTCAATACCAAAAAGTTTGGAGAGATAGTCGCAAAAAAGCGCCGAAAAGCCATGAATCTGACCGTCATGGCCCAAAAAAGCCTCGGTGGAAAAGGGTACCCCGTAAACCAAAAGCTTTTTGTTGGCCTTGAGTTCTTC
>JAITJP010000227.1 GCA_031278835.1 Deltaproteobacteria bacterium | reverse complement strand
TGTAAAAACATAAAAACTCTCATTGGCCTTTAAGTTTTTATGTGGCCTAAAATCATTTTGATCTCCGGCCTTCGTAAAAACCCCTTACCCTAACCAGCAACCCCCAGAGAAATGAAAGTCTCGACGACTTTCAGGTAAAAGGAAAAATCCATGGATTTCAACAAACGACATGAAGAACTAAAACGTCAGTTTCGTTCCAACTGGATCTTGGAGCTTACCCACATTCACTCCCGTGAGCTATCCAAGCTAATGGTGGTCGCCAAGGACGTCAGCATTGACGTCATTGACAGCAAAACCAACTGGGGTTATTGGAAACCGGAAACCCGGGTTATTGGCATTAATTCCAAATTGATCCTGGACTACCCCTGGGACGTGACCTTGGGAGTTTTTCTTCACGAGATCGCCCACCAGGTGGTTTCGGATATTTACCCCTTGGCGGCGCAAAACGAGACCTCTCACGGGCCCAAATTTCAACTCATCTGCGATCGAATGAAGCTCCATCCCATTTATAGACAGCCCATGATGGATGTCACCGAAAATGGGTCGCCTCCCAGTAATATTGGGCCAAAAACCGACAAGGTCGAGGAAAGCCCCTTATTGGTTAAAATCAAAAAACTCCTGGCCCTATCCGGTTCTCCGGAGCCCCATGAGGCCGAGGCGGCCCTAACCAAAGCCAGTATGCTTATGTCTAAACACAATATCGACACGGCCTCCATTTTAGCCGAAGCCGACGATTACGAGATCTGGCGTTTTCCCTTAAACACCAAGTCAATTAGCCGAAAAACCTTTTTGATAGCCATAATCCTCCGCTCTCATTTTTTCGTGCGGACCATTACCAACAGCGTCTACGATCCCAAAACCAACGAGTATTTCAAAAGCCTCGATCTTATCGGCCGTCAGGTTAACCTTAGCCTGGCCAGGCACGTTTATGAGTATCTAAACGAGCGCTCGGAAACCCTGTGGGAAAGACATAAACCCATAGCCGCCTCTTTGGGAGAAAAGGGCCTCGGGGCCAAAACGGCCTTTATCACCAATTTGCTTCAAAGCTTACATAACAAGCTAACCGAAGCGGAAACCGAACGAAAATCCGCCATGGTTAAGTCAAGCCAGGCTGCCCAAGGCGACAAATACGTTATCCCCTATGATTTTGTCATGAACGACCAGAAACTTGAAAATTTTGTCAATATGAACTATCGAAATTTAAGAAGCAGCCCACGGCGAACGGGCTGCTCCTATGCCCCGTATAGCGCCTCGGCCGGAAGGAAAGCCGGTGAAAAATTAAATATCTACCATCCCATCGCCCAGGGTCAGAGCCGAGACGGGAAAATCAAAGGCTACTTGGGGAAGGACTAAGTCTATGGCCCTTTTCGGTTTTAAGCCAGATTTAGCCCGAGCCCGGGCGGCCATGGTAAACGATCAGCTTATGGGCCGCGACATAACCAACCCCAGGGTCTTGGAGGTAATGGCTTCCATACCCAGACACCTTTTCGTGGACCAAGCCTTGTGGCATCAAGCCTACGCCGACACGCCCTTACCCATAGGCCACGGCCAGTTTATCTCCCAGCCCTACATGGTCGCCTACATGACCCAGCTGCTTTGCCTTAAACCGACCAATCGGGTTCTTGAGATTGGCTCAGGCTGTGGTTACCAAACGGCCATCCTGGCCAAACTTTGTAAGACCGTCTACGCCATTGAGATAATCCCGGCCCTAAGGGATCAAAGCGTCAGAACCCTCAACGAACTTGAAATAAAAAACGCCCACATAAAACTGGCTAACGGCCGTCAGGGCTGGCCGGAGTTCGCCCCCTATGAGGCCATCTTGGTGGCGGCCTACTCAGAGACCCTGCCCAAGATTCTCTACAATCAATTGACCGTGGGCGGCCGCATGATTATCCCCTTAGGTCCCGAAGGCAACCACAAGCTAGTCGTGGTCACCAAGGATCCAGACGGCGGTCAAAGCCGCGATATTTTTGGGCCCTGCCGTTTCGTGCCTTTGGTTTAATTCAAAACTCGGCCCCCTGGTCAAGCCGCCCGGGCTGGCCGGCTTGACCCCCGGTAATCAAGATGTCTTGGCTCAAAAAGCCGCCTGGCTTTTGTCAAAGCCCAAGCCCCTCGGGCCTAAAATTTTTATCAAAGGGAAAAATTCTCCTAATCTCCCGAGATGATGTATAATGCCGCGAGGAAGTTTTTAAGCCTCCGGATCACCAGCGATTTAGCCCTTCGAGATTCTTTGGGTTGACCCTCAAGCTTAAACTTTTAAGGTCACTTTGACAAGCTTTTGGCCTAGGATTTCTTAGGTCTAAGCCAGTTAAAGTTAACCTTTCCTTGATCTTAAATTAAAACTTAACTCATAGGCGACTCCAGGGTTTCTTTTTTCCCATCACCGTCTCCTTAAATAGAAAACATATTAATAATTTTAGGTATACTCCATGGATTTTTATCCCGACGATCTGCCCGACTACATAGCCGAAAAATCCCACTTTGGCCACCTAAAGGTCTTTGGCATAAAAAACGAACTAAGATTTTTTTCCTCCATATTGACCGATAACGAGGAAGTCCTGGCCCTGACCCGTGGCTACGTCGATGGCCGCTGGTGGCTTATGGCCGTAACCGACATTCGGGTGGTCCTGGTCCACAGGGGAATTATTTACGGCCTAAAATACTTGGAAGTGCCTATAGCCAAGATAAAAAGCGTCAGCTATAAAACCGGCCTATTTTTTGGCACCATCTACATCGATACCGGCGCCGGCACCGTGGTTCTGGATTCGGTTAACAAACAATCCGCTTCCGAGGTCTCAAACATCCTATGCGAGGCCATTGGCGAATCGGTTCAAGCCCTACCCAACGGGACCAAGTCCACGGCCCTCTTAAACCACCTCGAACGCCTGGCCGCCCTCAAAGACAAAGGCATCCTAACCGATTCTGAATTTTTGGCCCAAAAAGAAAAAATCCTCTCCGGCGGTAACCTCCCATCAAGGCCCCCCAAAGCCCGCTCCAAGGTCGAAACCCTGCCCGAGCCTGAGCCCAAGTTTACCCGCCGCCCCCCGGAGGTCAAAGGCGATTCCAAGAACGACTCGCCGGCTGACCCCAAAAGCCTCTCGACCGAAAAACTCTCGCCCAGCTCAGTGGGTACTCTTAATAAGTCCCATGCCCCGGTTGGCCGGCCCTATCCCAATAAAAAGCAGGCCTAATCGAACCTTCTTTAAAACCCAGGGCCAGGCCGCCTTTCTCTCCAAAGGCCCACCTTGACTGGCCCTGACCGGTTTTAACCACAATCTTGATTTTTAAAAAAAATCAGACCAGCCTAATTTCCCTAGCCAATCTTCCTAGACAAATCAAAATAGCCTCAATTAATCATAAACGTAAATCAAGACCCTTTAACACCGATACTATCCCCCCAAAAAAACCTCATGAGAATACTTTA
>JAITJP010000219.1 GCA_031278835.1 Deltaproteobacteria bacterium | reverse complement strand
GTCGATGTCCTTCCCGGTCAAATCTCTCTGGGCGCTTTCCAGCATCTGGGAGGCGGCCTCGTTTTGGAGGATAACCGAGCCCTTTTCGTCTATGGCCAAAAGGCCTTCCTCCAATGAGTCCATTATCTCGCCCCTTTTCAAAAAACTGGCGGCGATCTGGTAAGGCTCAAAGCCCAAAAGGGATCTCTTGATGTTGGCGGCCAAGAAAACCGAGGCCACCACCCCGACCAAAAACACGCCCACCATGGTCTGGAGATGAACGATCAAAACTTGATTTCTCAGGTGATCCAGATTTTTCATGAGCATGCTGACGTGAACGAAGCCCAGCTGCTGGCCGTCATGGTCGAAAATTGGGTAAAAATAGCGTTTTTGAAAACCCAAGGTGCCTTCGGCCTCGGAGGAATAGTTTTCGGCCAGTAAAGCCCGGCCCTCGTCGCCGCCTTGAAATTTTTCCCCAATCCTGGTCTTGACCGGATGGTAGATGCGAACCGAATCCATTTTGGCCAAGGTGATGACGTCGATGTTGTTGTCGGCGGCGATGATCTTGTCTAAATACCTGTCCAGTTCCGGGGTGATTTGCCCGGCCTTCAAGGCCTCGATGATGGGCTCACTGGTGGCCAAGATCCTGGCCACGCTGTTAAGGTTATGGACCAAATAGATTTCCAGTAAACCCACGCTGTGCCTGGCCGCCAAACCCACGGTCAATAAAAGCATGGCCGAGACCAAAAGGACATCCAGCCATATCATTTTCGCCACTAATTTCATACAAAAGCTCTATAGCCATACCACTATATCGTGGCAAAGAAAATCAAGATTAAAAATTAATAAGTAAACATCAAAAAATAAACTTATCTATGGTTCTTTAGCAAATTTAATAAGCGAGAGGCTTTACCCTTAATCTAAAAATTCAAAGCCAGAAAATAGCCCCGCCCTGGCTTTAGCTATAATACCCAAAATGACCCTTAAAAGAAAAGACCCAGAATTAATATTGCTGGAAGTTTATCGGGCCCTTCCTGAGGCGGCTTTTTTCAAAAGCCCCGCCCAGAGTTTGGCCGGTTTCCCCATGGCCCAAAAACGCCCCCAGGGCCTCCAGGAGCCCCCAGGGCCCTGGGTCAGGCATAAACCCCAAGGTTGCCGCCAAAGGCCGCCTGGGGTCGATTTTGACCGATTACGGGCCCAATTTTGATGGGGGCTGAGACTGTTTTTTGGGACCAAACCAAAGAAGGCGAAAAAATCCCCTCCTAGCCGCCAAAATCCCCCTCTTGATTTTTTGTCAGCCCAGTCAAAAAAAAACAAAAAAAAATCCGCCCAAGCCAGGCCGCCCTTCATAGTAGGCTTACTTGGGGGCCGAGAGGGCCATTGGCCCAGGGGCAGTTTTGGCAAGGGGCGCTTCCAAAGCTTTTGTCTAAAAAAAAGCCTTTTGACAATATTATTTTACTTTTTTAACTTTAAAAACCCGGCTGGGCCGTTTAAAAAATCAATAAAAATCGTCAGCTAGACATTAATTTTTAATTAGTATTTTCGCCAAGTTAATTGATATAATTGGTTTGGTTTTGATTTTCTTTACTTTCCTAAGGTTTCATTACTTTCATATGGCTAGTCAAGAAAAAATGACAGGATTAATATTTTACGAAAGAAACCGGCCTGACCGGTTTTTTAGAACAGCCAAAAAAGCAATCGTTTTATGATTACTTTAAAAACAGGAGAATCAAGCATGCTCGAGAACACCAACGCTCTTAGCTCCACCATGGTGGCCCCCGCCAAGCCCACCTTTCAATTATATGGGATGCCGTGGTATTATTTTGCCATATTTAGCCTGGCCGTGCTGGTGGCCACTTACTTGGGTAAGCTGCCATCGGGCATGATAGGCGCTTTCCCCCTAATGATCGTGATTGGCACGGTCTTTAACTTAGTGGGTGAAAAAACCCCCATCATCAACACCTTTTTGGGTGGGGGAGCCATAGTCATTATTTTTGGCTCGGCCGCCCTGTGCACTTTCAATTTCCTGCCCCAAGCCTCGATCGATACCATGACGGTTTTCATGAAGGGCGGGGGTTTTCTTGATTTTTACATCGCCGCTTTGATTACCGGCTCCATCATGGGCATGAATCGTCAGCTCTTGATTAAGGCCGCCTTTAGGTACCTTCCGGTCATCTTGGGCGGCGTGGCCGTGTCCTTGACTTTATGCGGCCTGATTGGTTGGCTGACCGGCTACGGAGCCAAGGAAGCCATCTTCTTTGTAAGCATTCCCATCATGGGAGGCGGCATGGGCGCCGGGGCCGTGCCCCTATCGAAAATTTTCGGCGAAGGCCTGGGCACTGACCCGGCCAAGATGCTCTCCATCATGGTTCCGGCCGTGGCCTTGGGTAACGCTTTGGCCATCGTCATGGGCGGCGTTTTAGACAGACTCGGTAAGGTTTATCGCAAAATCAGCGGTGACGGCCAGCTGATGATCTTAGGCGACGCCAAGGCCAACGAAGAAGTTCAACTCGATAACGAACTTCAGAAAACTCGCGACAACATAGATTTAATCAAGATGGGTACCGGCCTCATGATCGCCACGACTTTCTTCGCCTTTGGGGCCATCTTGAACATGATTTTCCCGATCATTCACGGCTACGCTTGGATGATCCTCTCGGTGGCCTTGGTCAAGGTCAGCGGACTTATCAATCCTAAGCTGGAGATCTGCTGCTACCAGTGGTTCCAGTTCGTGATGAAAAACTTAACCGGCGTTCTCTTGGTCGGTATCGGCGTGGCCTACACCAGCCTGCCCGAAGTGGCCGCGGCTTTCTCGGGTCAGTACCTACTCTTGGTCAGCGTCACCGTTTTCGGGGCCATCATCGGGGCCGGCGTGGTTGGTCGTTTTGTCGGATTCTTCCCGATTGAATCGGCCATTACCGGCGGGCTTTGCATGGCCAACATGGGCGGCACCGGCGACGTGGCCGTGCTCTCGGCCTCCAAGCGCATGGAACTTATGCCTTTCGCCCAGATCTCCTCGCGTATTGGCGGAGCCTTTATGCTGATTCTTTCCAGCATCATATTACAGTTTTTCGCCTAAACAAAAAGCTCCGAGCCGTCAAAAACCATAAGGCGGCTCGGAAAACCCTCAACCGTTTACCAGTGGCCAATAAACATGGCCTTTAACATATAGAATTTGGAGGAAACCAATGAATTACGCCGAAGAAGCCGTCAAGATGCACCGCCTGTGGAAAGGTAAAATGGCCACGGTCCCGAAAATGCCCATCGCCAGCAAAGATGATCTCTCAATCGCTTACACCCCCGGTGTGGCCCAACCCTGCTTGGAAATCCAAAAAGAGCCCGAACTTAGCTATGAACTGACCGGACGGTGGAATACCGTGGCCGTGGTCACCGACGGAACGGCCGTTTTGGGCCTGGGCGACATTGGCCCGGAAGCCAGTATGCCAGTCATGGAAGGCAAGTGCGTTCTCTTTAAGTCCTTTGGCGACGTGGACGCCGTGCCCCTGTGCATTCGTTCCAAAGAAGTTGAGGTTATAGTCGATACCGTGGCCCTTTTGGCCGGTAGCTTTGGCGGCATCAATCTGGAAGACATCTCCGCCCCCCGCTGCTTTGAGATCGAAAGAAAACTCAAAGAGCGCTGCGACATCCCCATCTTCCATGACGATCAGCACGGCACGGCCGTGGTGGTCTTGGCCGCCTTAATGAACGCCCTTCGGGTCGTGAACAAAGACATCTCCCAAATCTCCGTGGTCACCAGCGGCGCCGGGGCGGCCGGGGTGGCCATCATAAAGCTTCTTATGGCCATGGGCT
>JAITJP010000142.1 GCA_031278835.1 Deltaproteobacteria bacterium | reverse complement strand
TCATTCCCTTGGGCATACTTTACGGCGACCGCAACCATTATTTGATCGCCAAGTTTCCCCAGGGCAAAAAGTCCATTAGGCATTTTATCTTGGGCCGAATCAAGAGCATTGAGGTCCTTGATGAGGCCTTTGACCAGGACCAGGGCTTTAATTTGGAAGAACACTGCGCCAAGTCCTTTGGCGCCTTTCAGGAAGAACCCTTTGAAGTGGAGTGGCGATTTTCGCCTTTGGTGGCCCAGGAAGCCATGAATTTTATCTTCCACCCCACTCAGAAAATGAAGTTTAACCAAGACGGCAGTTTAACCGTAAAATTCGTGGCCGGGGGCCGGCTGGAAATGGCTTGGCATTTGTATAGCTGGGGAGAGCAAGTCAAAGTGGTTAAGCCCAGGGATTTTTGGGAAAGCTTGCCAAAGGTTTATTAGATAGGGAGGATGGACTAGGGCGCTCCGGGCCTTGATTCCCGGGGCCAGGCTTTAAAAACCAGCGCCAACAGTGAGGTGTCGCGTGGATCGTATAACCAAACAAATCACCGGTTTTTATCTAAAAAATCTTGTTTCGGCCTCGTTACCCATTCATTTGTATGATCATTTGCTAGAAAATTGGGAAAATAGTTACGCCGCCGATATTTTTAAAAGAAACTTCAATAACTTAGTTAATGAAAAATATATGGAATTGGAGTTAAAAGCTGCCAAAAAACACAGATTTAGGCGCGATCACGTTCGAGAAACCACTGAATACCTCATGAAAGAAATAAAATGGCGGATCTTCAAAGACGAAGTTCTGGCCCTGGAGACCCCCGAGGACCTCACCGGGCTGGGTAGACAGGTGGTTTTGGCCGACAAAATCTCGGAGGCTTTTGATCTGTCAAAGGTTGAAAGGGATTTGGTGAGGCTCTTGGTTTTAAGATATCACCTGGAGCCGGTTTTCGATCTGACCGTATGGGGCCGTGACGACAACACCTTGATTAAGTTTGAGCTTAACCAAGAGCTTAGAAGCGTCTTTGCCGGGCTGACCCGATTAAGCGAAAATCAGATCGAAAGCGCCATGGGCCCTCGCTCGGCTTTGGTCAATAAGGGCCTATTGTATTATCCCTACCCTGAAAGCCTCCATTTATCCAAATCCTTTAGGAAGATGATCGCCTCGCCTCGGAGTTACCATCAAGACATAAAACAAATCGTCTTGGCCAAGTCGGAGGGGGGCCGGCTGGGCCGGGATGATTTTAAACATCTGGGCGAGGATTTCGATTATCTGGCCAGCCTTTTATCCTCGGCCCTCAGGAAAAAAGTCAAGGGCGTGAACCTTCTGGTCTACGGGGCTCCGGGCGTGGGCAAGACCGAGGTGGTTAAAACCCTGGCCAAGGAACTGGGGGCCACTTTGTACCTGGTCTCTGAAAACAAGGAACAATTTTGGAAAGGGCCCCGGCTAACCGAGGTCAACATGGCCCAAACCCTGGTCCAAAACGAAAAAGAGGCCATTTTGATGTTCGACGAAGCCGAGGACATCTTTGGCGGCTCGGTCAGGGAGTACTCCTCAAAGCTGGTTTTGAATCGACTGCTTGAAAACAACTCCGTCCCGGTCATCTGGGTGACCAACCATATCGGCGCCTTTGACAAAGCCTCCCTGCGTAGGTTTTCTTTCGCCTACGAGATGACCACCCCCTCAACGGAAACCATGTGCCGTATCTGGGAAAGGGAGCTAAAGAAAAGCGATCTAAACCTGGGCCAAGCCGAGCTGGAAAAGATCGTTTCCAACTATCACTTGCCGCCCTCATACGCCGCCAGCGCCGTCAAGGCGGCCTCGATTACCGAGGATCAGGGAGCCATCCTCCGCACTCTCGATAGCCTTGAGTACGCCGTCACCAAAAAGCGGGCCTTGGCCGGCTTTGAGGAGCAGAGAGATTTTAACTTCGAGCTGCTCAATACTGACCTAAATCTTAGAGATTTAAGCCATAACATTTTGGGAAAAGGCCTCGATAATTTTTCCCTTTGTCTCTACGGCCCTCCGGGCTCCGGAAAGTCGGCTTACGTCAGGGCTTTGGCCAAGATGATTGGGAAAAATCTTCTCCAGAAAAAGGGCAGCGATCTCTTGTCAAAATACGCCGGGCAAACCGAAAAAGAAATCGCCAAAGCCTTTAGGGAGGCGGAGAGAAGGGGAGAGTTTTTGGTCTTTGACGAGGCGGATTCTTTTTTACGGGAAAGGAGTCTGGCTCAAAGGTCCTGGGAGATAAGCCACGTCAACGAGATGCTCACCTGGATGGAGACTCACCCGCTGCCCTTTGCCTGTACCAGTAATTTGATGGAAAAGTTGGACAAGGCCAGTTTACGGCGTTTTACCTTCAAGGTGAAGTTCAATTACCTGACCAAGGAGCAGGTCACCAAGGCCTACAAGTACTTTTTTGGGTTGGATCGCTGCCTTGAGGCTGGCCCCTTAACGGCGGCCGATTTCGCCCTGGTCCTAAAAAAGTCATACATACTGGGCCTAAACGAGCCCAAAGACATCGACGCTCTGCTATTAAGTGAAGCCCGGGCCAAAGGCCTGGTCAGCCGCCCGATCGGTTTTTAAGGTTTTTTTTGATGAGCCGGGCCAAGCCTGGCCCAAAAAAAAATCGACTGGCCAAGCTCTGCTTGTTTTATATGGCTTTTTATAACCAATAAATGCTTTAAATAAGGATATCATTATGGAAGAACAGTATAAAGGCGTGGTTTTATATTATCTTAAGAATATTTTGTTTTCATCTTCGGGAAAATATGTAATCGATCGGATAAGTTCTCGTTGGATGAGGTATTATTCGGAACGTATGTTTGACGGTTCCTTTGGAGACGCCTATACCAAAGCCATCGTCAAACTGGAAGAAAGCTCTCAGGACAAATCGTTTTTGGGTTGGAGTGATTCTTACGGGGCAAAACTGATGAATCAAACCAAGTTAAAGGTTTTTAAAAACCAGCTCAATAAGATTGACCAGCCCGAGAGCCTTGATGGTTTTAAGGAAATAATCAAGGCCGATCGGATCGCCGATTGTTTCAAGCTAAACGGCTATGAGAGGGAAGTTTTAAGATTGCTCTCATTGGTCGAAGAAAACAAGTGCGTTAACGATCTTTTTTACGATTGTCTGAAAAACAATTACCGGCTGGAGGTTTTCATAGGCGATAACTCCAAAAGGGTCGGTCACCTGATTAACCTTTCCAGAAAAAAAGTCGAAAAAGCCTTCGGAGCCCAGGGCGGTTTGCTCCTAAACGGTTTAATCAAAATCGAGGATAACGACCAGTACCTGGCCTCTTCGTCTTTGAAAAAAATGCTTCAGGCCGGTAACGATTGCTTGGATCCGCGCTCAAGTATCCTAACCAAGATTGACCAGGCCGAACTGAGCGGGGCTGATTTTGACTTTCTGGGTGAAAATTACGACTTTTTGACCAGTTTGTTAAAAAAGGCCTTGGTCAAAAACGCCAGAGGGGTAAACGTTCTCCTATACGGCCAACCGGGTACGGGTAAGACCGAACTGGCCAAGACCATCTGCCAAGAGATCCGGGCCGACCTGTTTTCATGCTCCGATTGCGCTGAGCTCAGCTCTGACGAAGAAAAGTGGGACGTTCGGCTGGAAGAAACCATCACGGCCATGGCCCTTCTCTCCAGCGACCAGAACTCGGTCTTGATCTTTGACGAGGCTCAGGACATTTTTAACAAAAAATCCCAAAAAGAAATCTCCAAGCTTTTCATCAATCGGCTTTTGGAAGACAACCACACCCCGGTTATCTGGACCACCAACAGCCTGGACGAAATCGACCCGGCTCATTTGAGGAGATTTTCTTTCGCCCTCGAGATGAGAACCCCGCCCTTTAGGGCCAGGCTGAGGGTCTGGAATTCCGAGCTTCAGAAAAACGGCCTTGACCTGCCTCAGGAAGAGATCGAAGAAATCGCCCGAGACTATGAATTGCCGCCGTCCTTTACTTCAAGCTCGGTCAGGGCGGCCGTTTTAACCGGGGACAAGCGGGCCATCAAGAAAACCATAAACGGTTTGGAGGCGGCCGTGAAAGGCAGTTCCCGGCCCTTATCGACCGGGAGCGGCAAAGTAAAATTCGAAACGGCCTTGCTAAGGGCCGACCTGGATTTGGTCAAGCTGGGGGCCCGCTTAAAAAGCCTGAAAATGAAAAATTTTTCCATGTGCCTTTACGGACCTCCGGGCACGGGAAAAACCGAGTACGCCATTTATCTGGCCAATGTCTTGGACATGAGGGTCTTAAAACGCAAGGCCAGCGATTTAAAATCCAAGTGGCTGGGCGAAACCGAGTTCAACATCGCCCAAGCCTTTAGGGAAGCGGCTTACGGAAATTATTTTTTGATTTTCGACGAGGCCGACAGTTTTCTTTATAGCCGCAAACAGGCCCAAAGGTCCTGGGAGGTGACCGAGGTCAACGAGATGCTGGCCCAGATGGAAAACCATCCCCTGCCTTTCATTTGCTCGACTAATCTCTACGAGACCTTGGATAAGGCCAGCCTGCGCCGTTTTACTTTCAAGGTGCGTTTCGATTACCTGGACCGGGCCAGGGTGGTCAAAGCCTTCGCTCACTTTTTTGGCTTCGAGCACGATCCCCAGGTCAATTTTCTCACCCCAGGCGATTTCGCCCTAACCGCCCGGAAAGCTAAGATTCTCGGGCTGTCGACTCCGGCCGAGATTTCCCGACTCCTGGCCCAAGAATCGGCCCACAAGGGCCTTTTGGCCAAAAAGAAGATAGGCTTTTTTGGATAGACTTGGGTTAGTTATCTGGATGGTTTGGGGAAAAAGTTAATAATTAGGCCTAAACTTAATTAAGCTTTTGAG
>JAITJP010000116.1 GCA_031278835.1 Deltaproteobacteria bacterium | reverse complement strand
TCCGGAAATGGCTACGGCCTCATGATCACCATCGATCATGGCTTTGGCTTGGTCACCAGATACGCCCACCTTTCGGAGGTCCTGGTTAAGGCCGGAGATACCGTCAAACGAGGCGATCGCATCGCCAAGGTTGGAAACACTGGCCGCTCCACCGGCCCCCACCTGCACTTTGAGACCATCCTGGGCGGCGTTCCCATCGACCCCATGGCCTTCATTAAAACCAATTCAGAAATCGTCAAGACGGCCAATTCCCAAGGTCCTTAATTTCTCCCCCCTTTTTATCGCCCATTTTTTAATTCCCTATCAATATCTTTGAATTGTCTAGGATCCAGGCTATAATGGCTTGGATCTTAGACTGGGTATTTTACCCTGAGCCAAATTAAGTTTATTCGTAAGAATTAGGGTAATTAATTTCCCCTCTCTGATTACGTTTTTTCGCGAAAAGCCTAGGTATTTTGCCCTGAGCCTATTTAGCGGAGACGAGAAATTTAAAATTCAAAAAATTAAATTGATTTTTTGAGTTTTTAGGAAACGATCAAAGCATCATGTTTAATATTTTAGGTAAGCTTTTTGGGACGGCCAATGATCGAGAGATCAATAGGTTAGCCCAGCGCGTTGACGCCATTAACGACCTGGAACCGATCGTAAGAAAGATGTCGGACCAGGAGCTGGCCGCCCAGACAGTCAAGTTCAAAGAACGTCTTGATAACGGCGAAGATTTGGATTTTGTCGTAAACGAGGCCTTCGCCACGGTCAGGGAAGCCGGGGCTAGAACCCTGGGTCAAAGACACTTTGACGTCCAGTTAATGGGCGGCTTGACTTTGCACAATGGCAAGATCGCCGAGATGAAGACCGGTGAAGGCAAGACCCTGGCCGCGACTTTGCCGGTTTACGCCAACGCTCTTACCGGGAAAGGTGTCCACGTGGTCACGGTCAACGATTACCTGGCCAAAAGGGACGCCGCTTGGATGGGGAAAATTTACTCGTTTTTGGGCCTAACCACGGGAACGATTATTCATGGTTTAAGCGAGGACGAAAGGCGAGCGGCCTACGCCTGTGACATTACCTACGCGACCAATAACGAATTGGGCTTTGATTATTTACGCGACAACATGAAATTTTACGCCAGCGAGTTTGTTCAAAGGGATTACAATTTCGCCATCGTTGATGAGGTTGACTCGATTTTAATCGATGAGGCCAGGACCCCTTTGATTATTAGCGGGCCCACGGACGAGTCCACCGAGCTTTACGAAAAATCAGATCGGGTCATCCCCAGGCTGGTTTTGGGCCTGGATTATGAATTGGACGAAAAGGCCCGGACGGCGGTTTTAACCGAGGAAGGCATCGCCAAGTCGGAAAAACTCCTAGGGGTCACCAATCTCTACGATCCGGCCAATATGGATATACTCCACCATTTAAATCAAGCCTTAAAAGCTTACACGCTTTTTCACAAAGACGTGGAGTATTTGGTCCAAGACAAAAAAGTGGTTATCGTGGACGAATTTACCGGCCGGACCATGCCCGGGCGCCGGTTTTCAGACGGCTTGCATCAAGCTCTGGAAGCCAAAGAAAAGGTTAAGATCGAAAACGAAAACCAGACCCTGGCTTCCATTACCTTTCAGAATTTTTTCCGAATGTATGACAAACTCTCGGGCATGACCGGAACGGCCGATACCGAGGCGGCCGAGTTTGCTAAGATCTACAACCTCGAAGTGGTGGTTTTGCCAACCCATCAAAAAATGATTAGGCAAGATCATACCGACGTGGTTTTTAGCTCGGTTAGCCAAAAATATCGGGCCGTGGTCAATTCAATTGAAGCTTTGTATAAAAAAGGCCAGCCGGTTTTGGTGGGCACCATTTCGATCAATAATTCCGAGCTGGTTTCAAAACTATTAAAGGAAAGAAATATCCCCCACCAAGTCTTAAACGCCAAACACCACGAAAAGGAAGCCCAAATCGTGGCCAACGCTGGTCAAAAAGGCACGGTGACCATTTCCACCAACATGGCTGGCCGGGGTACGGACATTGTTTTGGGCCCTGGGGTTTCGGCCTTGGGCGGCTTGTTTATTCTTGGTACCGAACGGCACGAGTCTCGAAGAATCGATAACCAGTTAAGGGGCCGTAGCGGTCGTCAAGGCGATCCCGGGGAGTCTAGGTTTTTTCTATCCCTGGAAGACGATTTAATGCGTATTTTTGGCGGAACTCGCGTTTCCGGTATCTTAACCAGAGCCGGGATCAACGAGGACGCTCCGCTGGAATCGAAAATAATTGGCCGGGCCATCGAGCAAGCCCAAAAGCAAGTTGAAAGTAGAAACTTCGATATTAGAAAAAATCTACTGGAATTTGACAACGTCATGAACCGCCAAAGGGAGGTGGTTTATCGACAGCGCCGTCACGTTTTAACCAACAAGGATATGGTTAAGGACATAATCACCCTAATTGACGAGGAATCCCAAGTTTTTGTCCATAAACATTTCCCCCACAAAGTCGTCTCAGATGACCTCAACTGGTCCGAACTGGAAGTTGAATTGAGAACCATCTTTGGTATTGAGGCTGACAGAGAAAAACTGGCTTCTTTGGATAACGAAGGCCGTATGGATTACGTCTTTGATGGGGCCAAACGTTACTTAACCTTACGGGTCAACCATTATGGCGAAGATATGTTTAATAACGTGTCCAACTGGCTTTTGCTCTCATCCATTGATTCCCAGTGGAAAGATCACCTTTTAAACATGGATAGGTTAAAGGACGGTATTGGGCTGCGCGGTTACGCCCAAAAAGATCCCTTACGTGAATACCAAAGAGAAGGCTTTGAGATGTTCGAA
Organism: Deltaproteobacteria bacterium; assembly: GCA_031278835.1. Lineage (GTDB taxonomy): Bacteria > Desulfobacterota > Desulfarculia > Adiutricales > Adiutricaceae > JAIRNQ01. Next base: position 1,131 of record JAITJP010000116.1, on the reverse strand, counting down.
GAAATGGTGGCCCGGGTGCGCTCGGAAAGCCTCTCCAAGGTGACTAATTTTCACATTGAATTGAAAAAGCCCGCCGAAGCCAGCGCCTCCGACCAAGAGTCCGAAGCCTTGACCGGGACCTACAGCCCCCCGTCCAGACCCCAGAGCCGCTCCGGCAATTACACCTACAACCTCGGTGGAAATTCTGAACAAACCGAGCGCCCCCAACCCTACACCCGCAGCGGCCCCAAGATCGGCCGTAATGACCCCTGCCCCTGCGGTTCTGGTAAAAAATACAAGCATTGCCATGGGGCTTAAATTCATTCCAGCCCCAAACTTTCTCCCTGGCCAATTGAATTTTTCAAAAAAAATCAATGCCAAAAATTTACCCTGGTTAATTTCCCAATAGCCAGTTCAGACTACTAAAAATCTCCCCTGCCCAGGGCTCCAGGATTTGGCCAAAAGGCCCCATAAAGCCCTCAGAGCCCTTCAGGCCCCTGGCCCCGCATTATATTTCCCACCTCTCGGCCGCCAAAGGTCTCTGTGGCCTTATAGACACGATTACGGGCCTATCTGAGGCGGGGCTAGAGCTTTACGAAATCAGCTCAAACGATCCCCCCAGCCTGCCCCCAACTTAATCACAGTTGTATTTTTGGCCGCCGCCAAAGGTTTCTAAAATTTCAATTTTTAGTGGCTCCAAAAGCCAGTGTTTTGAAAATTCCACCAAAATAACTTCCTTTAAAAACTAATAAAAGTTAGAATACTCGCTTTTAATAAGCCATTTTTAGACTTAGCTAATTCTTAAAAATAATATAACGCAGCGTAATTACATAATATTATTTGTTTGAAAAGCTAGGCTAGTTAAAAAATCAAATTAGCCTATTGAATTAACTATTATTAATACCTAGTAAAAATTAAAAAATTATGGGGTTACTAAAAAAACTGGCCATGGCCGGGGGCGATGAGCTGATTCGGCTAGGTTGATTGATAGAATTAACTAACATAACATACTAAAAATAATAGTAATTATTTCTTAGCCGGCTAGCTCCGGCTAACGTTTTCTCTCAAAATCCCAGTCCTAGTGGGCTATAAGCTAATTCGGCAAGAATGATTGGTAAGTTTTACTTACATAACATACTAAATATAATAGTA
>JAITJP010000108.1 GCA_031278835.1 Deltaproteobacteria bacterium | reverse complement strand
TTTCTCAAATTTTTATAACTTAAAAACTTAAATAACCTGACAAAAATCATTGGTCAAATTTCAAAGAGCTATTTTGCGTGTTAATAATTGCTTAATCGGCCTGGTTTTTTGAGAATTTTTATTTTAGCCAAAGCTCAAACTGGCCCCTTGATTTGTTTTGGGCCGAAATTAGCCCTTTCCCGAAAACGGCCCTATTTGACCCCAGAGGCCTTTTGGAAGCCCGGACCCCATAAAAGTACCCATCCCTTTCCAAGGCCGACACGGGCCGAATTAGACCGATTGTGGGGCCATTTTTGAGGGGGTCAGATCCCCGGTTTTGGGGTAACCGGATCTCTGGACGTCCCGGCTTGAAGAAAATTTTTTTGGGAGCGGGCAGGGGACTGGTTTTTTTGGCTTAGGCCATGGCCTTGGTTAAAACGGGGAGTATTTTTTTTATTTTTTCGCTTTCAAATTAATACTTCGCTAAATAATGGTCTCAAATTAACCTTGACCCTGAAATCAGTAATGGCCTTGACGGTAGTTTTTTTTTCTTGGACAGCTTAAATTTTGGTTTTTTAAAAGCTATTTTAGCCTTTTCTCAAATTTTTATAAATTAAAAACTCAAACAACCTGACAAAAATCAGTGGTCAAATTTTAAACAGCTATTTTGCGTGTTAAGAATTGCTTAATGGGCCTGGCTTTTTGAGAATTTTTATTTTAGCCAAAGCTCAAACCGGCCCCTTGATTTGTTTTGGGCCGAAATTACCCCTTTCCCGAAAACGGCCCTATTTGACCCCAGAGGCCTTTTTGAAGCCCGGACCCCATAAAAGTACCCATCCCCCTTTCCAAGGCCGACACGGGCCGAATTAGACCGATTGTGGGGCCTTTTTTGAGGGGGTCAGATCCCCGGTTTTGGGGGAGGCTGGATCTCTGGACGTCCCGGCTTGGAGAAAATTTTTTTGGGGGCGGGCAGGGGACTGGTTTTTTTTGGCCGGGACGTAATCGTTTTTTTATTTTTTGGCTTCATCTTAAAACTTCGCTAAATAATGGTCCTAAATTAACCTTGTTTGAAAAAAATCACCCAAGACCTTGACAGTGGTTTTTTAATTTCTCAAATCAATTTAAAGTAAAAACTCAATCAATATGAGGGAAATAACTTGACAAATCTCAAACGGTCATTATTTTATTTTTAGTAAATTCTTCATATAGCCTTGTTTTCTAGACAAGTTTTAAAAAAAAAAAAATATATATTCAATAAGCCTTTTATAAAGGGCTGGTTGGGGAGGTTGGCTGAGCATGAGAAGCGGTGACGAGATTAAGGCCGTGATTGAAAAGTGGTTTGACAACCCCGGGCGCCTGGATAAGTGGCTTAGGGCCGAGGCCAGGTGCAATCCATTGATTGGGCTGGAGCCGGAGCAGGAGGCCCAGGGCGGAGCTTGGCATGAGGTCAGAAAGGATTTGGAGTTTAACTTAAAAGCCCCCACGGAAAGGGAAGCCCGGGAGGATTTTAAGGGCTTTTCGGCCTTTGTCAAGGCCTGGAAAGAGTGGGACGGGGCCCCGGCCCTGGGGCTGGTTAGTTGGAAAAAAAGAAACTGGGCCGGATTGGGCCAGCAGATGGTGCCAATCAAGGTCAATTTTTTAAACCTGGAGGCCATGTCTTCCTGGATTGGTCGGGCCGAGAGTTGGCGCAACTTAAGCGGTCGCTATCGTAGGTTATTGATCAAGTGGCCGGGCCTGGTCGAGGTTTTGAAGGCTCACCTTCGGGCCCTTAGGGACTACGATAATCAGGAATGGGACCGGGTCACCAAGGTTTTGGAGTGGCTGGAAAAAAACCCCCAGAGCGGGCTCTATTTAAGGCAATTGCCGCTTGGCGGGCTCGACAGCAAGTGGCTGGAAAAGCACAAGGCCCTGGTGGGCGATCTGGCCGGGGTCATCTTGGGCCGAACTGGCGATTTTTTCGAGCGCTGCGGCTTAGTGGAGGCCCCGTCTTTGGCCAGAATCAGAGTGCTTGACCCCGAGCTGCGGGCCAAGCTGGGCGGTCTGGGCCATTTCATGGCCCCGGCTGGGTCGCTGGCCCAGCTGGACATTCGGCCTGAAGTGGTTTTTGTCGTGGAAAACTTACAAACCGGGCTGGCCTTTGGCGATTTGCCCGGAGCGGTTTTGATTTTTGGCCACGGCTATGCTTTGGATTTTCTGTCCGAGATTCCCTGGATTGGGGCGGCCAAAAAGCTTTATTACTGGGGCGACATCGATCGTCACGGCTTTGGCATCTTATCCAAGGCCCGGGATAAACTGCCAGGCTTGGTCTCGATTTTCATGGACCAGGAGACTTTGATGGCCAATAAAAATTTGTGGGGACTAGACGACCCTCAGGCCATGTCCGGGCCCTTAAACTTAAGCCCGAGCGAAGCCGAATTATTCAAGGCTTTACTGGAGGACAAATTTGGGCCCAGGGTTAGGTTTGAACAGGAGCGCTTGGCCTGGCATCAAGCCTGGCCAGTCATCCAGGGCTTGGTTTAAGAGGACAAAAAAAAAGCGCCCTTGATTTTTTTGGAAAAGCAAGGGCGCTGGTTATGTTAGCCTTAGGGCCGGGCCAAGGTCTTTAGACCTTGGGGCGGGGGGTGAGTTTGGCTTCTTTGACGATGACCGGAACCATGTGCTCCCACTCGATTAGCATCAAGTGGACCCCGGCCACGCCCTTCATTTCCTTAAACTCTTGGATCTGCTCACAGGCGATCTTGATACCCTCGTCGGATTGCTTGTCTTTGGGCACGCCCTTGAGGCGCTCGATTAGCTCGTCAGGCACGGTGATACCCGGGACGTTGTTTTTCATGTATCTGGCCATGCCCAGGTTTTTTAGGGGGGTGACCCCGGCCAAGAAATAGGTCTTTTCGGTAAGGCCCATGTCCACGGCCCTGGCCATGAAACGGCGGAAACGATCCATGTCGTAGATGCACTGGCTTTGGAGAAAATCAACCCCGGCCTCGACCTTTTTGGCCACCCGGTAAACCCGGTAGTCTTCGGGATCGGCGAAGGGGTTGTAAGCCCCGCCGATGAAGAGTTTGGGCCGACCCTCGGGCGGCAGTTCCTGGCCGCTTAAAAGGCGGCCCTCGTCCCTCATCAGTTTGACCGTCTGGATCAAGTTGATCGAGTCAATGTCAAAGACGTTTTTGGACTGGGGATGGTCGCCAAACTTTTGATGATCGCCTGACAGGCAAAGGATATTTTTGATACCCAGGGCGTAGGCCCCCAGCAGATCCGACTGCATGGCGATGCGGTTACGGTCGCGGCAAACCATCTGCATGTTGGCTTCCAGACCTTCCTTTTGAGCCAAAAGCCCGGCGGCCAGACTGGACATGCGCACCACGGCCGTCTGGTTGTCGGTGATGTTGACCGAGTCAACGTTTCCGACCAGGTGCTTGGCTTTTTCGGCCACCTCATGGGCCGAGGCGTGGCGAGGAGGACCAAGCTCCCCGGTGACCCCAAAGGCCCCAGAGGCCAGGACTTTTTCAAGATTGCTGTTGGTTCTGATTTCGCGCGTCATTTCACCAGCTCCTCCCTGACGATCTTTCTGGGTCCCCCGTCACGGCTGGCTGACCAGTCCTTTATGGGCTGAACGGGCGCGAAATCGTCTAAACGCTTTTCTTCCATAACCTTGGTGGCGATGAGGTGCCAAACGCACTCCACCTCCTTACTGATTTCACAAACGCCTCCGGCCGAGCCTCCGCAAGGTCCGTTTAAGAGGCTCTTGGAACAGCGGCTGACCGGGCACATGCCGCCAAATTTGTGAATGACGCAGTTGCCGCAGGCCTGGCAATGCTCAGCCCAGATGCCGTGGGCCAAAGCTCCACCGATGAAGCAGGTATTTAGGGAAGGAAAAACCTTCTCCTTGGGATACCTACGAGAGATGAACTGAGGCCCAACCGAGCAGGCCATGGATAGGATGGCCTCGTAGTTTTTTTCAACGTGTTCCGACAGCTCGTCGATGTACTCTGGGTCGCATTGGCGCTCCAAAGTAAACTCGTCTACGGTCAACTCCCGTCCATCTTTCTGGGCGTCGAGGCGCAGCAACGAAGCCAAGATTCCCACTTCCTTGGTTCCGCCGGCGTTACATACGGTTACGCAGCCTCGGCAGCCCACCAGAAGCACTTTTTTCTTGCCTTCTATGAAGCCCTTGATCTCGTCGATGGGCTTTCTTTCAGCGATAATCATGTCAATGTCTCCACTTCCGGGACTGGGACCCTTAGGCCGCCAGGTTCTTTCTCATGGGGCTGGGCCCCACGCGGCTAATGGTCT
>JAITJP010000019.1 GCA_031278835.1 Deltaproteobacteria bacterium | reverse complement strand
CGCCCGCTTGGTTTCTCACTATCGCCAGCCGGTTCCGGTTATCGGCATGACCTCCAGGATGGCCACTTACCGCCAATTGACCCTGTCCTGGGGGGTGACCCCGGCCCTGATCCCGGCCTGCGATACCATCCTCCAAATCGAGCAATCGGCCAGTGAGTTTTTGGTCAAAAATCACTTGGCCAAAAAGGGCGACGTGGTCTTTCTGACCTGCGGTTTGCCTCTCCAGGTCAGCGGAACCACCAACCTGATTAAGCTCCTGGACGTGGGCGATTTTTGCTAAGTCGATCTTAGGGCTTTTCAAATGAGCCCTGGTAAGCAGGCTTAGCCGCGGCCCACTCGATTTTTGGCCGAATTTATGCATTAAAAAATTGGCCAGGTCTTCCAGACTAGGCCTAGCCTGGCCCTTGGGTTAGCCCAATAGGGCCAACACAAGATCTGGGTTGGGCCAAAATTTCAGTGGGTATTTATTTCTTACTTAAGTAAAAACTTAAAAACCCCAGCCGATCGCTTTGGCCAAAAAAGGTCCAATAAACCGCGGTTAGGCTTTTGATGAGCTCCACGGGCCCTCTGGGGGCTTTTATGGGCCTAATTAAGCCCAGCCCGGGCTGGGCTTTAAAGACCAGCCCTCCTTAAATCATTAGACTAATCTTAACTTTACTTGTTAAGATTAGTCTATACTATTTTATACTCAATTACTTTATGGGCTAATGGCTATTTAATAAGCCGATGGCGATTTTATTATCCACTTATTGGTTTAGTTGTTTTCTGATAAATCTCAGTCAATTTTACTTTTCATCTTTCTCTTTAAAACTTAAACGGCTTTGTAGGGTCATAATTAAATGGACTTATAAACTCAATACAATGTAGTATTTTTAGTAAAAATGACCAATGGACCTGATCCGACTTCAAGAAAAACATGGTCAAGCCGATAAGTGAGGTAAGGGTGAGCCTTCCGCCAAACAGCGACACTCCGGGAAAGGTCTAACTTTTTATGAGTAATTCAAAACTACCTTGGGTTTCCGTCAAGGTCCCCAGCCAAGAGCGAGGCGTGACCGTCCGGGTAAAACCGCCCGAAAGTCGTCTCTACCTGATGGTGACCAATGAAGGCGAGGCCCTAGAAATAAAAGTCAGCCCCGAGGGTTCGCGAGTTGAGGTCTCCATCCTGCCTTTGGAGGATATCCCCGAACAATTACGCGAAAAAAGCCTAGGTCAGGATTTTTCCCCAGGCGCCGTTCCCCAAAGCCCGCCGCCGGATCCTAGTGGCCTTTCTCCCAGCCAGCCCGATTCTTCCTATATCGTGGTGGAATCAGGTGACTTGACCGTTTTAAAAGAAATGGCCAGTTCCACGGCCCTGGCCATGAAACTCTCAGAACCGCTGGCCGAGATCGTTAACCGAGAAACTCTCCTGCGATACGATGTCCAAGCCCCCAGCGAAGTCTCACCCACTGGCCTGGAGCCCAATGATGGGGCCCTGCCCTTTGCTCCCGAACCCCTGGATCCGGCCTCCTCAGGCCTTCTTAAAGTTTCCCAAACCCAGGCCCTCCTGTCCCAGTTGCCAGACCTGGAGCCGGTTCTAAGTTACGGCGATGACTCACGAGGCGGTACCGCCTATACCACCATCCTCCCGCCCCTGGCCGATCAGCCCGGCCAGCCTGACTTAGCCCAAGAAGATCCCGGCGGCCAGCCCGAATTTGACCAACCAGAATTGGCCGCCGACTCAGCCCCCGAGTCGGAATTTGACTCTGACTTTGAGCCTGACTTTGACCAACCAGATCCAGTCGACCAGCCCGGCCAGCCTGACTTGGCCCTCGAAGATGCAGCCCCAGAAGCTGACTTGGCCCAACCAGAACCAAGCCCTGAGCCTCTAGACCCCAAAGAAATCTCCCTGGAGACCTCCATCGATCGTTTCATCGCCAAGGAGCTTTCTCCCGATTACAAAGCCTCAAACGTCCTGGGTGGACTTTTTAAAGGCGACTTAAACGCTCTGGCCGCGCCTAAATCTTCAGCCGAGGCCCCTTCATCTCCAAAAACCGCCGGCTCCATCGACCCAGAAAAACTCACCTTAGAGGGCTCCACCGAGACTTTTTTTTGTGAACCCTTTGACCCGGCCTTGGATCAATCAAGCGCCCTCGATACTCCCCAGGACGATTCCCCACAAGGGCCTTCACAATTAGCCCAACAAAGTCTTGACTCCGAACCCCCCGCTGGGCTTGACTTACAGGAGCCCCTGGAAGACCAGGCCCCCTCGGAACTTGATTCTGACCTAAATGACGAAAATTACGATTTTGGCCAAGCCCAGCCCCAAGACGATGAGCTCGATAGTCTGGCCGATGAACCCGAACCCGTTTCTAGCCCGGCTAATTTTGGCCCAAAAAGCCCCCTGGACTTAGACCCTCTTGAGCCCTCGCCTTATGGTGAGCCAAACCAAGAGGATTCTTTTGAAGACCAAGCCCAGTCTATCCAAAATCAAAACGCCCTTAGTTTGGAAGCCCAAGAGCCCAGTCAATTGGATGACCAGCTCGACGACCAGATCATTGACGGGCAACCCATTCTTGGCGACGGCGAAGCCGATGGCAGCACCTTTTTAACCCTTAATCCGCCCCTGGCCCTCGATGACCAGCCCAGTCACCAGGCCCAGCCCGAGGCTGACCTTGAGCCAAGCCCAACGGAGCCAAGTGGCCAAGCCCTTTTTACTCAACCCGAGTCAGAAATCGAGGCCCTTCAAGCCCAAGCCCCACAAGCCCTAGAAGCTTACCAACCAAGCCAAGCCCTTTCTGACGAGCCTGGCCCCCCTCACCAGAGCATGGTCATTGACGGTTATCGCCTTGACCCCCACGCCCCGGACGAGCTTGATGACGAGACCCCGGCGGTCTTTGAGGCCCCGGCCCAAGCCCAGCCCCAGGCTCCGGCCGCCCCAGGAAACGACTTTTTGGATCAGGTCCGGGCCAGTTTATTTGGTGAAAGCGACGACAAAGGCCCCGAGGCTCTGGATTTGCGAGCCACCGATGAGCACTTGGCCGCTTTGGATGAACCCGGATATGACCCGGTTAACGATCCGGCCGGCACCTCGGTCAGGACCCAACCCTTGTCCGATCTCTCAGAGCTTATGCCCACCTTGCACTCAAGTCCTAGCCCGAGGCCAGAGGCCGAGGAAGACCAAGAGCCTCCAATCTCGGCTTCCTTGGTGCCTGACCCCTCTGTCTCGGAGGCCCGTTTAGCCACAAGCCTCCCGGAGGAGGATGAACTGGATTTTACCGACGTTTTGGAGCCCTCACTTGAGCCCCAGATAGCCACGAATATTCCGCCGGCCCTGCCGCCCCAGATTCTCTACACGCCGCCCAGGCCGGTTCCCAAGGTCATCTCACCCGAGGCCTCAACCGCGGTCATAGTAAATTATCTGGAAGACACCGACGACAGTATGTTGGCCTCCCAGGGAAAGGTTGATGAGTTAGCCGAGGACGAGGACATGGATATTGATTTAATGGACATGCACTCCCAAGAACCGATCCGCCTTGAAGCCAAGCCCATGATCCCGGTTCCCAAAACCACCAATTAAATCTCCCCCGGGCCAATGAAAAAAAACAAACTCCCCCGGGCCCATCGAAAAAAAATTAAAAAAACAAACTCGCCCGGGCCTTTGGAAATTAATAAAAAACAAACTCTGACCATTGGCCCGCCAAAAAAAAGCCCCCTCGATGAAGAAATTTTCCGCCATAGTCAGCCTTTTCTTTTGGCTCCTAGCGGCCCAGGCCTGGGCCCAAGACGGCCAGTGGCGCCCCCTTTCCGTTTCCATGGTCAAACAAGAACTTGAGTGGTTACTTGATCGAGAGCCCTCCTACGCCACCATCTGGAATTTGGGTTACGCCATTTACCGCCTCCATTATCGAAATCAAGACACGGCCATGACCATTCACTTGGGCTATATGGCGGTCAGAGGTCAAACCCCTGAGGAAAATAAAGCCATCAGGCAAGCGGCCATTTATTGGCAAAAAGTTCATGATTACGGCATTACCAACGTTCCGGTTGGCATCGACAATAACCTTCGCGGGAAAATTTTCTATGGCATGGAACAATACGCCACCACCCTTGGCATGAGACGACCAAAGGGCGGTCCCGTCCCGCTTAGAAAAGGCGATCGCGCCCCCACCAAAAAGAAACGGGCCCCCTACAAAGGCCGACCCGACAATCCTTACCCTGGCCCCTATTACAACGGCGTCTACCCGCCTTGAAAAAAATACTCCCACACTTAACTTACCAGTAACAAGCTTTTGTCCCGATTTAGACCTCCCAAAGGGTCGATTTCGGGGCAAAACATTTTAGCCTGTTCAATTTTTTGGAAATTTTTAGTTGTTTTTAGAAATTATTGGAATATAAAAAAATACGTTGGAAATTTTTGGAAATTTTTAGAATTTAAAAAAATACCTTGGAAATTTTAGGAATTTTCTGGAATATAAAAAAATAGGTTAGAATTTTTTGGAATTTTCTGGAATTTAAAAAAATACGTTAGAATTT
>JAITJP010000489.1 GCA_031278835.1 Deltaproteobacteria bacterium | reverse complement strand
AAAGAACCGGGGGCCCAAAAATTCCTAAAACAAATTTACGGGGCCAAGGAATACATCAACTCCATAAAGCGCTACTGTTTATGGCTGGTCGGGGCCAGTCCCAATGATTTAAGAAATTTTCCGCGGGTTTTGGAGCGCTTGGAAAAAGTCCGAAAATTTAGATTGGCCAGCCCAAAAAAGCAAACTCGGGAAAGCGCCGACAGGCCTTCACTATTTCAAGAAATTAGGCAACCTCATCAAGAATATATCATCGTGCCCTGTCATTCGTCGGAAAACCGAAAATATATTCCCCTGGGCTTTGTTTCGCCCGATATCGTTACGAGTAACGCTGTTTTGATAATTCCCGGGGCCAGCCTTTATCATTTTGGGGTTTTGACCTCAATTGTCCATATGGCCTGGGTCCGGGTGGTGGCCGGCCGCATTGGGGTGGATTACCGATATTCCAAAGACGTGGTTTATAATAATTTCCCCTGGCCCGAGGTGACCGATGAGCTTCGCGAAAAAATCAAGACTTTGGCTAAGGGAGTCTTGGAGGCCCGGGCCCAGTATCCGGAAAGTTCCCTGGCCGCTTTATACGATCCCAGGCTAACTCCGCCCTTACTTCTTGAGGCTCACCAGAAGCTTGACCGGGCCGTCATGAAATTATACGGCTTTGAGGGCCGGGAAACTTTAAGCGAAGAGACCATCGTGGCCAAATTGATGGTTTTGTATCAAAAAATGGTGGAGGGTCGATAGCCTTAGCCGGCTGGCCTTTGGGCTGGTTTTTTTATTGACCAAGTTGAGTATTTAGTTTTATTCGAGTTTGGCCTTTACCGTAACTTTAGGCCATGGGCTTGGGAAAAATCAAGTTTAACTCAAGTGGCCGGGGGCCCGGGAGGGCCATGATTATGGGCTGGGGGAATTTTTGGGAATAATTTAGGCCTTGACTTTGCTGGGGGATAGTTGTATATAGCAGTTGCCATGGGCCATCGAGCTGGGGGGAGCGGCTGGGAGGCCAATAGGGTTTGGGAATTTATCTGGTTTTTGGTCTCAAAAAATCACTTGAATAATCCTTGAAAATGGTATAATATCCCAATTTGCTCAAACGCCTAGGGTGGTGGTTTTTTTTGACCAGCTGGGGCGAGAGAGTAGGCGGTAAATTCCGTTCGGGAGCTTTTTAGCCCTAAAGGGCTGGTCGGGCTCTGGGACTGAGCCTTTAACGCCTAGGCCCACATAGCTCAGTAGGTAGAGCGCGTCCTTGGTAAGGACGAGGTCATCGGTTCAAGTCCGATTGTGGGCTCCATAACTTAAGTTGGTAAAAAAAACCAAAGGCGGCTGGGCCATTTTTTTGGCTTTCCTGGGCCGATGGTTAAAATAATTCCCTTGGCTTTTGGGCGGCCCGAAAAAGGGCCCAGAGTTTTGGCCCAGGCCAGCCCGGTTGGGCTGGAGGAGCCGGGCGGGAGTTTTTTTGGTGGGCTTACTTTGATTGTCGGGTAAGCTCTGGCCAGTTGGTTGAGTTAAGGCATTTTAATAAACAAGAAAGGTCGGGAAAAAAAACCGACCCGAATAATGGCCTGGTCAAAATTGACCTAGGCTAATTTGAGAACGAAAGTTAAGGAGGCGATTGCAATGGCCAAAAAGAAGTTTGACCGTTCCAAACCCCATGTCAACGTCGGTACCATCGGACACATCGACCACGGAAAAACGACTTTAACCGCGGCCATTACCTTGGTGCTTTCCAAGTCCGGCGGCGGCGATTATGTCCCCTTTGATCAAATTGACAAGGCCCCCGAGGAAAAGGAACGCGGCATCACCATCGCCACGGCTCACGTGGAGTACGAAACGGCCAAACGTCATTACGGCCACGTCGACTGCCCCGGTCACGCCGATTACATCAAAAATATGATTACGGGAGCAGCGCAAATGGACGGAGCCATTTTGGTGGTCGGGGCCGACGACGGACCCATGCCCCAAACCAGAGAGCACATTCTCTTGGCCCGTCAGGTCGGGGTGCCCTCCATAGTGGTCTTTTTAAACAAGGTCGATATGGTTGATGACGAGGAGCTCTTGGAGCTGGTCGATTTGGAACTTAGGGAACTACTGACCAAAAACCAGTTTCCCGGTGACGACACGCCCATCATCAGGGGCAGCGCCCTTAAGGCCTTGGAATGTGGCTGCGGTAAGCGCGAGTGCGAAAACTGCCGGCCCATCTTGGAACTCATGGACGCCGTCGATTCCTTCGTGCCGGAACCGGTTAGGGATATCGATAAACCCTTCCTGATGCCCATCGAGGACGTCTTTTCCATCTCAGGCCGGGGCACCGTGGTCACCGGTCGGGTCGAAAGGGGCATCATCAAGGTCTCCGATGAGGTCGAGGTCCTGGGCATCAAAGCGGCCCAGAAAACCGTTTGCACGGGCGTTGAGATGTTCAGGAAGTTACTGGATCAAGGCCAAGCCGGCGACAACGTGGGCCTCTTACTTAGGGGCACCAAAAGGGATGAGGTTGAGCGCGGTCAAGTCGTGGCCAAGCCTGGCTCGATTACCCCGCACACCAAGTTTAAGGCCGAGGTCTACGTCCTCAATAGGGACGAGGGCGGCCGCCACACGCCTTTCTTTAACGGCTATCGTCCCCAGTTCTACTTTAGAACCACGGACGTGACCGGGGTGGTCACCCTGCCCGAGGGCGTGGAAATGGTGATGCCCGGCGACAACGTCACCTTCACCATTAATCTCATTATGCCCATCGCCATGGAAAAGGAACTGCGTTTCGCCATCCGCGAAGGCGGCCGGACCGTGGGGGCCGGGGTCATCTCCGAGATCATCGAGTAACTCCGCTCAGTTAAGTTTGGCCATTTGATTGGCCGCTGGTCGATTAACTCGTTTTGGCCTTAAGGGCTACGCCTTTAAGGCCAAAACCTTAAAATAAATGGGAAGGATTAACCGTGCCCAGAGACATCATTCAGCTTCAGTGCACCGAGTGCAAAAATAAAAATTATTCGACCACCAAGAATAAAAGGCGGACCCCAGGTCGTTTGGAGATCAAAAAGTATTGCCCCTTTGATCGTCGGCACACGGTTCACCGCGAGGTCAAGTAAAGCCCCAGCTGGCTTTAAGAGAGCGTAGGCCAGTAGCTCAATTGGGAGAGCACCGGTCTCCAAAACCGGGGGTTGGGGGTTCGAGCCCCTCCTGGCCTGCCAGCGGCTTACGCCTTGGCTCTTTGAGCGCCCGTTAAGCGATCATGCTATAATGATTCTGTAGGCTAGCCCCGCTTCGGGGCTTTTTGTGTCCTTTGGAGACTCTCTGAAAGGGCCTAAGTCATTAGCCCAAATTTGGGCCCATGATTTTGAGTTTCGCTTTAGCCTAGCCCCAGGCCGCCGATTAAGGGCCGACTTAGGCCGAGAAATTTTTTTTATAGCCCCGAGGTCAGACTTGGGAGGCTTTTTAGCCTAGACCACCACTTTTTGGATTCAAGCACATGACCAAGCATCGAAAAAATAGGCCCGCCGGCAATCAAACGGCTCAGGGTGGCGTGGAGCTGGTAAAAAAGACCCCGGCTCCGGTTCAAACTAAGGCCAAGGCTAAGGCCAAAAGTCAGCCGCAAGAGAAAAAGGCCCCCAACTTCATCCAGCGTTTTATTTCGTTTTTAAAGGACGCCCGACGGGAGCTGACCAGGGTGACTTGGCCCACCCGTAAGGAAACCATCCATTCGACCGGGGTCCTTTTGGTTTTGGTCTGCATAGCCGCCCTTTACTTGTTTATCGTGGATAACATCATCAATTTGGCCGTGGTGGATGGTCTTAGAGAGCTTTTGTTAAAGATCGTGGTCAAGCTGAAGTTATAAAACTAGTTTAGTCTGACTTTTCGTTTGGTTTGTTGGCTTAGAGGCTAATAGGTTGGGGCGAAAGGTTAGTTGGCTTGGTTTAAAGGTGACTTTTCCTTTGGTTTGTTGGCTTAGGGGCTAATAGGCTCGGGCGAAAAGTTAGATGGCTTGGTTTATAGGTGACTTTTCCTTTGGTTTGTTGGCTTAGGGGCTAATAGGCTGGGGCGAAAAGTTAGTTGGTTAGTTTTTGGTAATTTTTTTATCGCCTTGGATTTTGGTTGGGTAGGATTCGGGCGATTTTTTCCGGGCTTGCCCTTAGCGAGATTTTAAAGTGGCCCTAAGATGGTACGTGGTGCATACGTTCTCTGGCTTTGAGAACCGGGTTAAACAGGCCCTGGAAGAGAGCGTCAAGAAGCTCAAACTGGAAGATCAGATCACCGACGTGGTTCTGCCCATGGAAAACGTCATGGAGATGTCCAAGCAGGGCGGCCGGAAAACTTCCACCAGAAAGTTGTTTCCGGGCTACGTTTTCGTGCGCATGGAACTAACCGAGCAGACCTGGCACATTATCAAAGAAACGCCCAAGGTGACCGGTTTTCTGGGTGACAAGAACGAACCCGTGCCCATCACCGACGAGGAAGCCTTAAACGTCCTGGCCCAAATGGAAGAAGGCACCAAAAAACCCAAGCACAAGTTTCATTTCGAAGAAGGCGACGAGGTCAAGGTGGTGGAAGGACCCTTTACCAACTTTACCGGCGTGGTCGAGGAAGTCAACGAAGACAAGGGTAAGCTTCGGGTGCTGATTAGTATTTTTGGCCGGCCCACCCCGGTGGAACTGGATTTTATCCAAGCCGACAAGACCAGCTAAGGCAGAATTAAAAAAAAAATAAAAAAAATAAACCGCCCCAGATGGCGGTTTATTTTTTTTATTTTTTTTCTTTGA
>JAITJP010000443.1 GCA_031278835.1 Deltaproteobacteria bacterium | reverse complement strand
TGGTTAGCCTTTGCTTAGCCTGGTATGTGGCTCACTGGCCTTGGGTCGCTTAAGGTGGCGACCTTGGGGGCCTTGATGGTCAATAAAGTAATCTCCGAGGGGTTTAAAATTCGTATGGGAAAACCAGGCCAGAGGCCCACGCCCGGGTGAACGAAAAGTTTTAAATCGCCCAGGTTATAGAAGCCTTTAAGAAAACCGCCGTTGGCCCTTTTGACCATGAGGGCAAGAAAAGGCATCATGCCCCCATGGGTGTGGCCGGAGAGCTGCAATTTAACCCGGGGATCTTCCACGTTGGTTCGGGCCCTTCCCGGGCGATGGTCCAGTAAAACCACCGGGGGGCCCTCGGGAGCGCCTTCCAGGGCTAGGGGCAGATTCGGACCGGGCATTTTATATCTGGGGCTTTCGGCCGTGGGATCGGCCACCCCGGCGATGATGATGGGTATTCCTCGGGGCCAGACCACCTCATGGGCGTTATATAAGACCTTGATACCAAGCTTTTCAAAGACGGGCAGCCAGGGCTTTAGATCGGAAATATACTCATGGTTACCCACGCAAGCAAAGATACCGAAAGGGGCCTTAAGATCGGCCAAGGGGGCCACGTCAGGCTCCCTAAGAACCGTCTCCCCGTCAACCATGTCTCCGGGCATTAAGATCAGGTCCGGCTTTTCGGCCATGGTCCGTTCGACCACTCCAGTCACCCAGCCGCGATCAAAGAACCGGGAAATATGCATGTCAGCCAAAATGGCCACCCTAAAGCCATCCAAAGCCATTGGCCAGTCTTTGACCACCACCTCGGAATTTTTAACTTGGGGGATTTTAGCCGCGCCGTAAAGTCCGGTCAAATCCAGTATTACCGCCAAAACCAACATGGCCAGGGCTACCGTGGTTCCGTTCAACCAGACCCTCAGGTTTTTTCCGATCCCTTTTCCAATTAGAAACGACAATAGCCAGATAACGTCCCTAAAGAAAGAGAGCAGAAAAAGCATGATGATAATTCCTTGAAGAAACGAAGTTACCAACAATAGCCATCTGCTGGCTTCTATCCCGCCCAAGCCGCCGAAAATATATCGCATAATCATTAAGCGACCGGCGGCCAAAAAGGCCAAGGCTAAAAGGCCAAATTTAGCCAGTTTCCCAACCGGTAGCCTTAAAATGTAACTTAAAAAAACATAACCGGTTAGAACCAAAGCAAAATTTAAAAAAAACATTACCACCCATCTCCATTCTGATTTCGCGCTCCTATCATCCATACGTCGTCCATTTAACAACAATTTAAAACTAAAACTTATTTAAGTCAAATAATTTTAACTTAAATAAGTCATGGCTTTTATTTATCCTCGAAGGAGTATGTAACTGGCCCCCGACCCGCCGTCAATGGGCTTGGCCGTGGTAAAGGCTAAAATGTGTTTTTTGACCGGACCCCTAAGAAGAAGATGTTCAAGATTACGTTTAATGATGGGTATTCCGTCCGGAGAGCGGTGACCACGCCCGTGGACCAAGAGAACGCACTTGCGCCCATAATAAACGCTTCTCATAATGAAAGTATTTATGGCATCCTCGGCCTGTGGGAGAGAATAGCCATGAACGTCAAGGTGATCCTGGACCGGGATTAAACCCTTTTTAAGTTGTTCCATTACGCTTGGAGCCAGATCGGAGGCCCGGGCCTCCAATAATTCATCGGTGGCCGAGAAGTCAAAATCAATCTTCCCGTTAATAAGATCAATTAAGTCTTGAACCACGGCGTTGTCTTCATCTTGCTGCGAAGGTAAGGACCAACTATCGGCGGGAAGGGGCTTGGGGGTAACCAATTTTTTTCCGGATATGGGCACCACCCCTTCCATGGCCTCCAAAAAATACCTTTGATCATCAAATTCATCAGGCCTAGGTTCAGGTTTCGGCTCTGGCTCTTGGGTCTTGGTTTGGGCCATGGCCTTGCTCATTTTTTTGGCGGCTCGAAGTTCTTCTTGTTGTTTTAGAGATTCTTCATACTGCTGGGCTTTTAATTTGGCTCGAAGATCGGCCAAAGCCGCGAAGGGGCTATCTTCCAGGGCAAAAGGCTCAGCTTCCTTGGCCTTGGAGACAGGTTTTTTTGGATTTTCTTTACCCCTTTTTTTCCTTCCCTCGGAATCGTCAAAATCGTTTCCCACGCTGTCATAGTAACTAATCGATTTCTTGGACTTTGACATGGGCTAGGCTCCTTTCTCGGCTAAAAACCATATCGCGACCAGGACTAAATTTATCGGCCCGAGGCCAAACTTGGCGAAAACAATTAAGCTGCGGAAACTGGCCCTCCTTTCCTTGGAAACTAGATTCTTTTAGGCTTAAAACATAGACTAACTGGCCTGGCGGCCAGCCTCGACTTTAGGTCTTTCCCTGGTTATGATACTCTTCTATCAATTAATTTACTAGATATGATGGGAAAATCATCTATCTATTTTTATTTTTAAATCGTCAAATACTTAGCCCTTTTTCCATGGCCTTGACCTTGGGGCCTTGACCTTGGGGCCTTGACCTTGAGGCCTTGACCTGGGCATTTGTGATCAAGGCCAGGGGGGCCAAATGGCCTCCAGAGGCCCAAATCATGATTAGGGGTATAGAAACCCAGCCAAGGGCTCTGAAAGGCCAGGACGGGCCGATTTTAGGCCTTTACGGGGCTATTTCGGACGGGCCTGGGATGCCCTGAATTTGAAAATAATCCAATCAAGCCAGGGTAAGTTAAATTTTGGGCTCGGAGCGGCTAGGGCCCTATGAACTTTGATTTGGCCAAGGGTCGATAGCTCCAAGGGAGTAAAAAAGGAAAAAAAATCGTTGACAAAATTTTTTATTTTGCTAAAATTACAAGTTCAGTGGCAAGCGCCAGGGATTCTTTGG
>JAITJP010000379.1 GCA_031278835.1 Deltaproteobacteria bacterium | reverse complement strand
CGACAATGGACCCAGCCGGCCCAATAATCCTTTCCCCAACCGCCTCTTTGATCTTTGAGGATCACGCCGGAGACTGGCGGGAAAGGCTTTTTGATCTCTCGGCCAGTCGTCAGCCCTTGAGCGAAGCTAGTCATAAATTTTGGCGATCGCTGGCCGATGAGCTTTTAACCATCATCAGCCGCTTACCCGATGAGGCTGACCTTGAGGCCGCTTTGGCCAAATTACCCCAAGAGAAGCTGGAGGCCTTTACGGCCGAGGCCCCACCCATGGCCGGGGGCGAGTATCTTTCTTTTTTCTCCTTGAGTTTAATCTGGCACCAGCTCTCCCAATGGGTGGCCCAGGCGGCCGCCCCGTCTCTTTCGGCCTTTTTGCTGGAAAGGGCCCCGCTTTGGAAAAGGGTTGGCCGGGTAACCTTTCATTTGGCTGAAAATAAATCCAGGGCCGACAAGCCCTTCGCCTTTTTGGTGACTTACGTTAATTCCCTAAACTCGGAAGGTCGGGATCAGCACATTCCCTTGGGCAAGGCCTTAAAATTACACGACGGGCAAGAAAACCACCCACAACTTTTAAGCCTGATGGCCCCGGTAAAAGCCGCCGCCCAACGCCTGCCCTGGGTGGCCAAAATGGTCGCCAACAAAGATATTTACTCTGGCCTGGCCTTTTCAATCGAAAAAGCCCATAGGTTTTTGCGAGACGTCCCGGTTTTGGAGGAATGTGGCCTGATGGTCAGGATCCCCGATTGGTGGAAAAAACGCCAACAGGTCAAGGTTCAAGTCAAAGTCGATGGCACCCGTAAACAAAATTTTGGCCTGGACCAGCTGCTGACTTGGGACGTGGAACTGGCCATTGGTGACCTAGAACTGACCAAAGGCGAAATAAATGAACTCTTATCCTCAAATAATGATGGGTTGATATTTTTCAAGGGTCAATGGTTGGAAGTTGATCGAGACAAGTTAAATCAAGCCCTAGAACAGTGGAAAATAGCCGCCAGCCAGGGTTGCGGTTCTGGTCTTTCTTTTATCCAGGCCATGCGACTTTTGGCCGGCTTTCCCGCCCAGGATCATCGTAAAAATGATCTGCCCGAACCGGACGAATGGGTCTTGCCCAAAAGCGGCCCCATATTGGAGGAAATTTTAAACGAGCTTAAAAACCCCCAAGCCTCGGAGCCTCCCGAGGAGCTCAAGGCCACGCTCAGGCCTTACCAAAAAGAAGGCTTGACTTGGCTCGCCACCCTTTCCGCCTTGGGCCTGGGAGCTTGTCTGGCCGACGACATGGGTTTGGGGAAGACCATGCAGGTTTTGGCCTTATTGTTACTGCAAAAAAAAAGAAATCCCCAAATAGGACCCTCGCTTTTGGTGGCCCCGGCCAGTTTAATGGCCAACTGGCGCCTGGAGGCGGAAAAATACGCCCCTAGCCTAAGGCTGACCACTTGGCACCAATCGGAGACTTCCCTGAGCACCAGAAGTCTTTGGAACAATTTTCCGGCCCTTCTTGAGAAATATGATTTGATCATAACCAGTTATGGTGTGGCCAGCGGTAATTTGCTGACTTTACAAAAAACCCATTGGAACTTAATCATCTTAGACGAGGCCCAAGCCATCAAAAACCCAAGCACTTTGCAAAGCCAGGCCGTCAAAAAACTTAAGGGCAACGTCAGAATCGCCTTAACCGGTACGCCCATCGAAAATCGTTTAATCGATCTTTGGTCTTTGTTTGACTTTTTAAACCCGGGACTTTTGGGTTCACTTCAAAAGTTTCAGTCAATAACCTCGCGACTGGCCCTAAGCGACAGCCCGGATCGCTACAAACCCATCAAAGGGCTGGTGGGGCCTTATCTTCTAAGGCGCATGAAATCCGACAAAAGAATCATCAACGATCTGCCCGACAAAACCGAAGTGACCCTTTACTGCAATTTAACCAAAGATCAAGCCAAACTCTACGACGGCGTGGTTAACCAACTTAAAGATAGCCTATTAAACTTAAACGGCCCAAAAAACAATATCGTACGTAGCGCCTTGGTTATCCAGAGTTTGACCAGACTAAAGCAGATCCTCAACCATCCGGCCCAATTGACCGGGGACATGGATTGGAACCCCGAACGCAGCGGCAAGTTTTTACGCTTGGCTGAGCTTTGCCAGGAAATGGCCGATCGACAAGAAAGAATCTTGGTTTTTACCCAATACAAGGAAATCATCGAGCCCCTGGCCAATCACCTGGCCAGCATTTTCGGGGCCCCGGGCCTAATCCTCCACGGTTCCACCAAGGTCACTCAAAGACAAAAACTGGTCCAAAGTTTTCAAGACCCCAACGGACCTCCCTTTTTCGTCCTTTCCTTGAAAGCCGGGGGAACCGGGCTCAATCTCACGGCCGCCGGTCAGGTCATTCACTTTGATCGCTGGTGGAACCCAGCCGTCGAGGATCAAGCCACGGACCGGGCTTACAGAATTGGCCAAAAAAAGAACGTTTTGGTTCATAAATGCGTAACAATCGGAACCATGGAAGAAAAAATAGACAATCTTCTCAAAGAAAAGAGAAATTTGGCCTCTGATTTACTGGACAATAATGGTCAGTATAACGTGGTCACCTTGGATAACGAGTCCTTGCTGCGATTGGTTTCTCTGGACATCGACAAAGCCCTGATGTCTTAAAAAAAAACTTAAAAAAGGTCCAGGCCTAAAAAAATTAACTTTAGCCCCGAGGCGCCTCAGCCCC